>CAZMHL010000172.1:0-4211 GCA_964566065.1 uncultured Eubacteriales bacterium | reverse complement strand
CTGCAGCTGCTAAAGGTCAGTATTTAAGAAGTGTAACAGTAGCGTCAACAATGGGACCTGCTGTTAGAATCAATCAGGCTAAAATCGGAGAATAATTTATTTCTTCAAAAGGCTTGACAAAACAACATAAATATGATAATCTATTAAAGTATCCGCAGACAGCAGGGGTTCGTTAAGAACATAATCTTCCTGCCGAGGAGAAACTTACATTTTCATTATGTTAATTTAAGGTTCTTCGTGTGTGCGCGGAGAACCTTTTTAAATGGATTATAATAGCGAAACGAGGTGAATGTTATGCCAAATGAAAAAGTTTTAAACCAGAAAAAAGAAATCGTTAACAATCTCGTTGACAGAATTAAAAATTCAGCTACCGGCGTTTTCGTAACATACAGCGGACTTACAGTTGAGAAAGATACTCAGCTCAGAAAGAAGCTTCGTGAAGCAGGTGTTGAATATACGGTTGTTAAAAACACACTTACAAGATTTGCAGTAAACGAAGTAGGATATCCTGAACTTTCAGATATTCTTAATGGTACTACAGCTCTTGCTACACATCCTGATGATGTTGTATGTCCTGCAAAAGTTCTTGCTGACTTTATCGATGAGAACAAAGCTGATGCAGGTATCGAAATCAAAGCAGGTTTTGTAGACGGTAAGGTTGTTCCTGTAGAAGAAATCAATGCTCTTGCAAAGACACCTTCAAAGGATGTACTTTACACTATGCTTGCTTGCGGCTTGAACAGTATGATTGCCGGTCTTGCAAGATCTCTTAACGCAGTTAAGGAACAGAAAGAAGAAGCAGAACAGACTGCTTAATCAAAACAAAAAAATATTAAATTTTTATATTGGAGGAAAATAAAATGAGCGAAAAAATTACAGCTATTATTGAAGAAGTAAAAGCTCTTACAGTTCTTGAACTTTCAGAACTCGTTAAAGCTATTGAAGAAGAATTTGGTGTAAGCGCAGCTGCTCCTGTTGCAGTTGTATCCGGCGGTGCTGCTGCCGGCGGTGCTGCTGCTGAAGAAAAATCAGAATTTGACGTTGTACTTGCTGATGCAGGTGCAGAAAAGATTAAGGTTATCAAAGTTGTTAGAGAAATCACAGGCCTTGGTCTTAAAGAAGCTAAAGACTTAGTTGACGGAGCTCCTAAGACACTTAAAGAAGCAGTAGCTAAAGAAGCAGCTGACGAAATGAAAGCTAAACTTGAAGAAGTTGGCGCAAAAGTAGAATTGAAATAATTATACTTAAACATAAAAACCGCACTTATGTGCGGTTTTTTGTATTGCTTTTTACTCTTACTATATGTTATAATATAACATATATGTTTTTGCAGGGTAAAAAACTACAGAGTTTTGGCTCTTATAAATTCAACAAAAGGAGGATTTATATTATGGCTGATAAGATTTATAAGTTAAAAGATGTCCCCAAAGGACAGAAGCTTCAGTTTTTCTTTGATTATTATAAAGTTCATATGGCTGTTGCCGCATTTATACTTGCATTTATAGTAATAGGAATTTATGAGCTTACACATGTTCCGAAGTTTGATATGCAGATTGCATTTTTTGCTCAGGATATGAAAATAAGCGAAAATACAATTAAAAGTCTTGAAGCAGAGTTGGAGAAACTGGATATTGACATAAACGAAGACGGTAAAGTTGATGTTGGAATAACACCGCTTATAAAAAACGTAGGTCAGAATGGTGCATCTGGTGAGTTCAATGAGGTTGCCTATGCGGAAATAACCATTGGAAATTCAGTAATAATGATAACCGATGAAAACATTTTAAATGATTTCCTTAAACCCAGAAATGCAGTGGCAAAATATGAGCTCGTGGGTCTGGATGGAGAAGGTTTTATTGAAATTCCTTATGAGCAGACTTTGTTTAATGACTATATCGGTGAAGCTTATTTTGAAAGAGAAATGTTTGTAACGGTAAAGCCGGGACAACCTGATGACGAAAATTATATAAAACAGCTTGATTTATTTAAAAATGTAATTTTGAAATAGGAGTGTTCAAATGAAAAAATTATTATGCCTGACACTTGCATTACTTCTTTGTGTTGGAGTTTTTACTTCTTGCGGTGAAAGTAAACCAAAAGAAGAAAAGCAACAGATGACATACGACCAAATCTTAAAAATAAACAGAAGACAGATTCTTGCAGAAAAATATGGTACAGTAACAGAATATACACACAATAAAAATACCAAAAACGGTGATCTTATATGGGCACTCAAGTACGATTATGCAAACGGTAAATACAACACAATTGTAGATATGGGTGATTCTTACAGATGCTATTATTATAATTCGGATATAATGGCGCAGTATTCAAACCGTTTTTCATATATTGTAAATTTCAGAAAAGACTATCAGGAAACTCTTTCAGAGGTTCTTAAGAGGGATACTATTTTAAGCTATAATTTCTATCAGATGGACTCTTATGTTGAAACGGGAAACGGCTATGTAATAGAATATTCCTGTAAGGCAGGTCCTGAAATTGCAGAGGAATTTGTTGACTGGGATGTGAAAATCAACGATACGGTGTATATTAAATTCAATCTTGCACAAAATGGAGAAATACAGAATTATTCTTATTACATTGACAGAAACGGAAAGAAAACTGAAATAGTAAATGTGTTGTTCGAATATGGCGAAAAGTTTGAATTTCCGGATAAAATCACTGATGAAAATCATCTGAACAAGCATTCTGTTACAATTTTTGAAAATTACGGAAGCGCAAATCCTTACAAGGAAACCTATAAAATCCCTGACGGATTTACTATAGACGTAAACAGCAACCTTTATATTTACGATGCATATAAAGATGTTACGAAAAAGAATGTGTGGAACTTTGCAAGAGACAGAGTAACAAGTGACATAAATCTTTATCTTGACAAAGATTCAGACGGTTTAAGCTATGAAGAATACGAATTTATGGAGGAAGACAACAATGAGTGAATGTACACACGACTGTTCAAGCTGTTCGTCGAACTGTTCTGACAGACAGGCTGAACCCATAATAGAAAAAGAAAAATTGAATGAATACAGCAGCGTAAAAAAGGTAATAGGAGTTGTGTCCGGTAAAGGCGGCGTGGGAAAATCCCTTGTTACTTCTCTTCTTGCAGTCGAAATGTCAAAAAGAGGTAAAAAATGCGCTGTTCTTGATGCTGATATTACAGGTCCGTCAATTCCTAAAGTTTTTGGAATTACAGAAAAAGCACAGAGCACAGAAACGGCTCTTATCCCTGCATTTTCAAAAACAGGAATACAGATTATGTCAACAAATATGCTTCTTCCCGAGGATACCGATCCGGTTGTGTGGAGGGGACCTGTGATTGCGGGAATTGTCAAGCAGTTCTGGACAGATGTTATCTGGAATGATGTTGATTTTATGTTTGTGGATATGCCTCCGGGAACAGGGGATGTACCGCTTACAGTTTTTCAAAGTCTTCCCGTTGATGGTATTGTAATAGTAACATCGCCACAGAACCTTGTTTCAATGGTTGTTGAAAAAGCCGTAAAAATGGCCAATATGATGAAAGTTCCGATTGTAGGTATTGTTGAAAACTACAGTTGGCTCGAATGTCCCGATTGCGGAAAGAAAATCAATGTGTTCGGTGAAAGCAAAGCTAAAGCTGTTGCAGAAAAATATGACCTTGAAGTACTTGCTCAGATTCCGATTAATCCGCAGTTTGCAGAAGCTTGCGACAAAGGGTTAATTGAAGATTTCAACGGAAATCTTCTTGAAAATGCAATAAATAAAATAGAAAATATATAATATTAAAGCCGGCACAAAGGTGTCGGCTTGTTCTAATGGGGGATGAATATGTACGATGCAGTTATTTTCGGTGCGACCTTTACGGCAGCAGGAATTTTAAGTGCATATAAAGGAAAAACGGCTGTAATAGAAAGAAATACTCTTTGCGGATATGAATTTATAAATGCCTTGAAAAAAGGTTCGGATTTTGAAGAAATGCCCAAAACCGACAAAGGTGTTGAGTTTTATAAAAAGCTTGAAGAAAAGGGTGTTTTTAAGGCTGATTTTAATCTTTTTGACAGCAGTTCAGCACTTTACGAATGTTTTGAAGATAAAGTTGTGTATCTTGCAACCGAAATCTGCGACGTGGAAAAAACTGACGACGGCTTTGAGATTAAGATTTTTAATTGCGGAGGCTTTGACGTTATAAGGGCAAAGAGGATTATTGACAC
>CAZMHL010000171.1:0-4256 GCA_964566065.1 uncultured Eubacteriales bacterium | reverse complement strand
TGCAACTGTTGCGAGAGTACTTTCTACAATAAAAGGATTTTATGGATATCTTTATATTAAAAAAGTTATAAAAAACGATCCTTCTAAAGGTGTTCATCCGCCTCATGTAACAAAAAAGGACACAGATATAATTTCTGTTGAAGAGATGGATTTGTTTTTATCGCAACCTGATTTATCTACTTTTAAAGGATGTCGCGATAAAGCGATTCTGGAAATGCTTTACGCTACCGGGATAAAAGTATCTGAACTTATAAATTTGAAAGTTGGGGACATAAATTTTTTAACTGAGACTATTACCGCGGGTTTAAGAGAAATACCGTTTGGCTCTGTGTGTTCATCATCTGTGAATTTGTATTTCAAGCATCCTGAAAATATGAACTTTAAAGAAAAAGAGGCTTACTTTTTTACAAATCTTAAAGGTGATAAACTTTCGAGACAGGGTGTGTGGAAAATTATCAAACAATATAAAAAGATGAGCGGAATTGACAAAGAAATAACTCAACAGACAATGAGACACTCTTTTGCTGTACATCTTATAGATAATGGTATAGATATAAAAACTCTTCAGGAATTAATGGGACACACAGCACTCGCTTCTACACAGGCATATATTGACTACAGCAAACGAAGAATCAGAAATATATATAAATCTGTTCACCCCAGAGCATAATTTTAGCATAGCATTTTCTTTTTAATCATATAATCCTAACAGGAGTGATTAAATGAAAAAGCTATGCTTATTTTTTCTTACTGTCTGCATTTTGTTTTCTTCTGTTTTAATTAAAGCTGAAGAAATTGAAACAAGTTCAAAATCACATATTCTGATGGATGCAATGTCAGGGAAAATATTATCAGAGAAAAATGCCGATGAAAAAATGCCACCTGCTTCTATCACTAAAATTATGACTATGCTGTTAACTGTTGAAGCTATTGATAATGGTGCTATAGATGAAACGGATATAGTTACTGTAAGTAAAAATGCTGCAATTAAAACTGGTTCACACGTTTTTCTTTCAGAAGGGGAAAAAATAAGTGTGAACGAATTACTGAAATGCGTGGCTGTAGCTTCCGGAAATGATGCCTCTATTGCTCTTGCAGAATATATTGCAGGTACACATGATGAATTTGTCAAACAGATGAACTCAAGAGCAAAAGAACTTGGCATGACGAACACAAATTTTGTTAACTGCAACGGTCTTGATGCTGAAAATCATTATTCTACCGCAAGAGATATAGCATATATGACTAATGAACTTTTAAAACATGATAGGATATTCAAATACACAACTATTTGGATGGATACAATAAGAAATGGAGAATTCGGTCTTTCAAATACAAATAAACTAATAAGGTTTTATGAAGGTGCTAACGGAATGAAAACAGGTTCTACATCCGTTGCCGGTTGCTGTCTCTCAGCTACCGCCAAAAGGGGAGACCTGCAACTTACAGCCGTAATTCTGAATGCACCTACTTCCAAAGACAGATTTGCTGATGCTTCTGATTTACTTAATTATGGTTTCAATAATTTCGAAAATGTAAAATTTTGTGATAAAAATCAGGTTTTCAAGTATGCAAAAATTAATAACGGGGTTACTAAGATAGTAAAACTTGTGCATCAGAACACAGTGTGTACTACATTGCCTAAAAGTGAGAAAAACAATGTAAAAAAGACAATTGAATTGCCTGAAATTATTAATGCACCTGTGAAAAAAGGTGATGTAGTCGGGAAGATAAAATATTCTGTAAACAATGAAGATATAAGTACGGTTAATATAGTTGCAGATGAAGATGTAAAGGAAACAGATTTCCTTTATTTGTTTTTGCATATAATCAAGGGATATTTAAGTGTAATTTAAAAGAGAGATACTGAAACAGTATCTCTCTTTTGGCACATCCTGAGGGATTCGAACCCCCGGCCTACTGGTTCGTAGCCAGTTACTCTATCCAGCTGAGCTAAGGATGCAAATTGCTTACTTGAAAGATTATAACACAACTTTTTTAAAAAATCAATATAATTTAGAAAAATATTGACTTTTGTTATGCAAAGCTTTATAATATAAAGGTATATTTTTACACATTTATCAGCAGCATATAAATATATCAGGAGGTATTTATGCAAGAAAAAATTTTAATTTTATTGAATAAACTTTTTCCATTGCCTAAACATCCTTTTAATATGCAAAACGATGGTGAAATGACATATGCAATGTGGCAGTATAAGAAAGGGATTGACACTATAAAGTTTTATCTCAAACACACAGATACCGAAAGTATGTTCAAAGACAAAGATGTTCTTGATATCGGTTGTGGTGCTGCGGGTAAGTCGCTATATTACCTTTCTTTGGGTGCTAAATCAGTTACCGGAATTGATGTTGTTGAAAAGTACGAGCAAGAAGCTTATAAACTTCAGGAAGAACTGGGCTTGACCGGTTTCAGCTTTTGTGTTGCTGATGCTGCAGATACTGAATTTGAATCTGACTCTTTTGATACAATTATAATGAATGATGCGATGGAGCATGTTGACAAACCTGATCTTGTTTTGCAAGAAGTCAAAAGGATACTTAAGCCCGGAGGGAGGCTTTATGTTAATTTCCCACCATATAATCATCCGTTTGGCGCCCATTTGAGTGATGCCATAGGTATACCGTGGGTTCATTTGTTTTTTTCTGACAAGACACTTATTAAAACTTATAAATTTTTAGTAAAAGACCTTCCTGACGGTGATGAAAGAATTTCTTTCAGAATCGGTAAAAAAACAGATGGAGAAGAATACTTCTCCTATATCAACAAAATGAATGTAAAATGGTTCAATAATTTGATTGTAAATTCAGGGCTTAAGGTTAAGTACTATTCTGAAGAGCCGTTAAGGAACTTTTTTAAACCATTATGTAAAATTAGTTTTATAAAAGATTGTTTTGTTAAAATGGTAGTCTGCGTTCTTGAAAAAGAATAGATTAATTGTTTAGACGGGAGATTAAGTTATGTGGACAGAGATTTTTGTTACTCAAGATGTTACAGCTGCCCAAAAATTGAATGATGAGTTGAAGAAAAAAAGAATAATGGCACGTTTGAAAAATGGTTTTGAAAGCTATAGAATTTTGGTTCCGTATGCTGAAGTTAACGAAGCACTTAACTTAATAATTGATTTAGATTTATAGAGGTGAAGAAATTGACAATACCAAATATATTAACAATCTTCAGAATATTTCTTGTACCGATATTTATAGGTGTTTCCTTTTCCTCGTATCCATATAAGTATAAAATTATGTTTTTCATACTTTTGATATCAGGAATAACAGATGTGACAGATGGCGTTATTGCAAGAAGATTCAATATGAAATCAAAGCTTGGTGCTTTACTTGATCCCGTTGCGGATAAATTAATTCAGATATCTGTTTTTGTCTGCCTTTCTCTGGAAAATATAATTCCTCTTTGGTTGCTGGTTGTTACATTTACCAAGGAATTTTTAATGTTTATCGGAGCAAGTATTCTTTTAAAATCAAAAACTGTTATTTCTGCTGATTATTCCGGGAAAATTGCTACGTTGGTTTTTTACATCAGTTCATTGATTTTCATAATATTCAGTCCATCTGAATTTATTAAAAATGTATTATTTTTTATAATCGCTTTAAGTGCATTATATGCTTTTACGAATTACAGCATAATTTTTTATAAAACAATAGTAAAGGAAAATGATAGAAATGTTCAGACATACAAACATTGATAAAACGTATGAACCAAAAAACTTTGAAGAAAAATTGTATAATGAATGGGAAAGTAAAGGATATTTTAAAGCAGATTCATCCTCAAAGAAAACACCATATACAATCGTAATTCCGCCTCCGAATGTAACGGGACAGTTACATATGGGACATGCTCTTGATGAAACACTTCAGGATATTCTTATCAGATACAAGAGACTTCAGGGATTTGAAGCTTTGTGGGTACCGGGAACAGACCACGCCGGTATTGCTACGCAGATTAAAGTTGAAGAAACTTTAAGAAATGAAAAAGGCCTCACTAGACATGACATCGGAAGAGAAGAATTTCTTAAAATTGTATGGCAATGGAAAGAAAAATACGGTGGTACAATAATAAATCAGCTTAAAAAGCTCGGCTCTTCCTGTGATTGGTCAAGAGAACGCTTTACAATGGATGAAGGATGCTCAAAAGCAGTAAGAGAGGTATTTTTCAATTTATACAATAAAGGATTGATATACAGAGGAAACAGAATTATTAACTGGTGCCCAAGCTGT
>CAZMHL010000170.1:0-4283 GCA_964566065.1 uncultured Eubacteriales bacterium | reverse complement strand
TGTTTTAGGGACTTTTTTTACAGTCCCTTTTTTTTGTGTAATCCTTGAATTTTTGTTTGCAACCGTTTATAATAAAAATCAGATATGAGAGTTGCAAAATGAAAAAAACAGTTTTAATTGTATTATCTGTAATACTGATGTTGACAATTCCAATGACATCATTAGCAGCAGGGATTAATTCTACACCGATAATTATACTCAAATGTGATGATTTAAAATGTAATTACGACTACATAGTAGAAAACTATGAAAAAATTTATGAACTGCTTGAAGAAGAAGGTGTTACGGCATCTTTTGGTATTATGGGAAGATCGAGCACCAACGGTAAAACTGAAGAGTTGTGGGAAAATATCAATAAATATATTGATAGCGGTATTGAAATATGGCATCACGGATGGACACACGAGAAAAACAGAAACCTTGATGGTCAGCCGTCTGAATTTCACGGACTGCTCGATTACGAGGGTATGAAGACCAATTTTCAGAAAACACTTGATCTTGTGAGAGAAAATGCAAACGGTTATGAAATAACAACGTTCGGTTCGCCGTACAATGCAGTTAGTGATGAGTGTATTCAAATGTTGAATTATGAATTCCCGCAAATTAATACTTTGTTTTATGTTACTAACGAAGAAACGTCGTATGCATTTCGTATTAATAACAGTATGAAAATAGAATCGGGAACCGGTGTCGCTGATTTTGAAGTGTTTTTAAAATCATATAATCCTGAACTTGAATACGCAGCAATACAGTCACATCCCGGACAATTTGACGATACTTCAAGAGAAGAGTTCCGCAAAATGATACAATTTCTTAAAGAGAAAAAATCTGTGTTTATGACACCTTCGCAGTACACTGATTATGTTAGTGATTTGAAAATGTACAGAGAGTCTCCAGGTGAAAAAATAGCAGTTCTTTGTTATAACAAAATTGTCGACTTTGATGTTATGCCGTATCTTGAAAATGACAGAACATTTATTCCAATCAGAGCGGTATCCGAAAATATCGGGGCTCAGGTTGAATGGGATGAAAAGAATCAGCTTGTAACAATAGTAAATGGTGATTGCACATTGAAGTTAAATGTAGGAAGCGACCTGGCTTATATAGACGGCAGAGAAGTAAAACTGGATGCACCTGTCAGGGAAATTGACGGTAGAACAATGGTTCCTTTGAGATTTATAGCAGAAGCTTTTGGTGCGGAAGTTCAGTGGGACAATGATTTGAATATGGCGATAATTAAATAAATAATATAAACCCGAACTGATGTTCGGGTTTATATTATTTGTAAATGTTAATAAAATACACATTTATGTAAACTTTATATGTTTTAAAAAAAAATTAAATCTGTTATAATTATTTCAGGAGGATGATTTTATGAAGAAAATATTAGCATTTACTTTAAGTGTACTTTTGATTTTAAGCAGCTTTACAACAGTTTTTGCAGTGCCAAAAGTATATGATTTATCAGGCGATCTGCCTGAAGGCGATGAGGCAAATTTTAATCCTTATCCAATCGCTTTAAACGCTACTAAATATGCTCCCTGGTATATTCAGTATGCAAGACTGACAGAAGATGGAAAAAACAGAGGTATCAGGTCAGGTGACGGTAACCAGAGAATTTGTTCTATTGCAATTTCACCTGTTAATCCAGAGTATGTTCTTGCGGGTTCCGATAAGTCGGGTATTTTGAGAAGTGATGATGGTGGTATTAACTGGCATCAGGTAGGTAATAACAACAACGGCTGGAGTTGCACAGATTTAATCTGGAGTCCGGTTGATGAGAATGTTGCTTATTCAATGCAGACCGGAAATGTCGGTCTTGCGGATTCAACTTTGAAAAAAGCAAGCAAAACAAAATTACATGGTGTTTATAAAACAAAAGATGCGGGCAAGACCTGGTATCAGGTACTATCAGCAAGAAGTATTTCGGGCAGATCAACTAACCATGCAATTGTAATCGCAAAATCAGGCAATGTATACGCTTTAACAACTGATGGTGTTTTTATTTCAAAAGATGACGGTGAAAACTTTGAACTTTTATCAAAGGTTGTTGCAGAAGATGCTGCGGTATTTACTCTTGATATTTCAGATGATGAAAAAACAATGTATGCTGCAATCACATCTGGGCTTTTTCGTTCGACAGATGGTGGCTTGAACTGGGTGAAAATCAATGGAAATATGGGAGAGGATAACCCGTGCTACAATTTTGATACAGATCCTAAAGATGAAAACCATTTGTATGCGTGCTTTGGAAAACCGGATGCGGTTTATGAAAGTAAAGATGGCGGTCAGAACTGGACAACGGTTTATATGGTAGAAGGGCAGAGCCCTCAGGTAGTTAAGTTTTCAACACTTGATGACGGCACAGTAAGAATGCATATTGTTTTAGCTAAATCTACTCCTGCATACAAGTATTCTGATGATTACGGCAAAACATGGTCTGGCACGGAAATTTTTGAAAGCGGAGACAAGTCTATTTATCGTGAAGGATACGGATGGGCAATTGAAGGTCTTGGTATATGCGAATCAAACCCTAATATTGTGTTTTATTCATTTAATGATAATATCTATAAGTCTGTTGATGGCGGAACATCCTTTGTATGGAGCTGTGCAGGATTCAGCGGAATAAATACATATAATATTTATTTTGATAATGAAGGTTATCTTTGGTTCTGTGATGTTGACAGAGGACTTGCAGTAACAACCGAACCGTATAAAGCTGATACTTATCCGACTGTAAGGAGATGTTGGCCTGATACAGGAGCTTATGAGGGTGCTGTAGGTGGCTATACAAAAACAGTAGCTATAGATCCTGTAAATAAAAATCATATTTTATCTACAAAAAAGGGTGTACTTGTTGTATCTGAAGACGGAGGCTACAACTGGGACTATTGTGCGGATTACACAGATATAGACCGTATAATATATCATAATAAAAATAATAATCTTATATATACCACCAATTACACAAGTTATGATAATGGTAAGACGTGGCAGAATAATACAAAAAAAATAATGGCAGTTTCTCCATGTGATAACGATGTTGTTTATTGCTATGAAAATAAAACCGTATATAAGAGTAATGATTGCGGCAAAACCTGGGAAGCGTTAATTGAGGGAATAAGTGCAAGTACGGAAGCTCAAAACCATAATGTGATTTACGCTGATCAATTTGACGGAGATACAATCTGGCTTCTCGGTACAAATAAAGTATATAAATGCGTTGGAAATAAAGTAACGGAATTTAACGAAGAAAACGGTCTTAAAGGAAGCAAAGATCCAATTTATTTTATGGGCATTTCACAGGATCCAAAGGATAAAAATCATCTTGTTACAGGCGGAAAATGTACAAGTGGCGGAGTTAAATCTCCTGGATTGTACGAAACCTATGACGGGGGAGAAACATGGCATCTTGTTCCTGGTGCAAAAGGAACGTTCATTACAACATCTGTGAATTTTTCTCCTGTTTCTGATGAGGTTTTTGTAGGAACATGCAGTAATGGATTTTATGTATATAAATACAATGTTTTTAAACAATGGTTAAACGGTGAACTTCAAGTTAACACAGATGATGAATATATTGTTGAAAATCAGTACACAGATGGCAGAGTGCGAGTTAAACTTAATGGAGATATGATCTGGTTTGATTCGGAGCCGTTTGTTGAAAAAGACAGAACATTTGTGCCGATGAGAAAAATATTTGAAACTCTTGGTGCTGAAATTGAATGGGATAATGATACCGAAACAGTAACCGCAACCAAGGATGGAAAAGTAATTAAACTTACGATAGGAAAAGATTCAGCTTTTGTTAATGGTGAAGAAAAGACGCTTGATGCACCTGCACAACTTAAAAATGACAGAACAATGGTTCCTTTAAGATTTATTTCAGAATCTCTTGGACTTAAAGTTGACTGGAGTGAATCAAACAATCTTGTGATAATAAAAAGCAAATAAAAAAGCAGACATTTGCCGGGTGTCCTGATGGACACCCGGCGGTTTTATTCGCATAACTGCGAGTTATATTGCTTCGCAGTGGTATTGCCAATGCAGTTTAATGGCGAAAAAATATCACTAAAGCCGCAAGGCTTTAATATCACTTTTGATTTATCAAAAATATCACTAACTGAACAAAACCTCTCAAATATGCTTTATTAAGCCTTTGAGAGGTTTTATGTTTTTTAGAAAGTGTCCTCAAGGACACTTCACATTAGAATGCTTTTTTTGCATATAAAAGGGACTGTAAAAAAAGTCCCTAAAACAGACAAAGATCTCACTTGGTGAGG
>CAZMHL010000169.1:0-4319 GCA_964566065.1 uncultured Eubacteriales bacterium | reverse complement strand
TTGCTGTCGTATCATTTACTTCTTCACCAAGAAAAATTATTCTGTCATTAAGAAGTCTTGAAAAAATATCGTAAGAACGTTCTCCTCTGCTTGTTTGTTCTACTACCACTGGCACTAAACTCATATCATAACCTCCATTCAAAATTTTATGCTAAAAGTATATTTTTATTCAGCGTCTTTTTTAGTTGTTTTTTTAGCTGTTGTCTTAGTTGCAGTTGTTTTCTTTGTTGTTGTGGCTTTTTTTGCTGCAGTTTTCTTAGCAGGTGTTTTTTCTTCGACTTCAGCATCTGCTGTTTTGGTTGTTGTCTTTTTAGTTGTTGTAGTTTTCTTTGCCGCAGTTTTTTTAGCAGGTGCTTTTTCTTCGCTTTCATCATCTGTTTTCTTGGTTGTTTTAGCAGCAGCCTTTTTAACTTTAGCATTTTCAAGAATAAAGTTGATTGCTTTTTCAATTGCACAATCCTTTTCAATATTCTTCTTATCTTCTTCTCTCAACGTTTCTTTAATCTTATCGAGTTCCATTCCATAACCTTTTGCCATTTCTTCAAGTTTAGCATTAAGTTCTTCTTCAGAAACTTCTATTTTTTCAAGTTCTACTACTTTTTCAAGTGCAAGAGTGCTCTTTACAGCAGTTTCAGCCTGAGGTCTCATCTGTTTCTTGAAATCATCCATTGTCATACCAACATATCTAAGGTATGTTTCAACATTAAGACCCTGCTGGTAAAGACGCATTTCCGTATCTCTGATAAGACTTTCAGTTCTTGTTTCGATCATAGCTTCCGGAATATCAACTACCATTTCGTTTACAAGTGCTTCAATAGCAGAATTTTCCATTTCAGCTTTGGCTCTCTTTTCATTTCTCTCAACAAATTTAGCTTTAATATCAGCCTTAAGTTCTTTAAGGGTATCAAATTCACTTGCATCTTTCGCAAATTCATCGTTAAGTTCAGGTAATTCTTTAACTTTTATCTGATTTACTTTAACTTTAAATACTGCTTTTTTACCCTTAAGATCTTCAGCATGATATTCTTTCGGGAATGTTACATTTACATCAAGTTCATCACCGGTATTAGCACCAATAATCTGATCTTCAAAACCCGGAATAAATGCACCTGAACCAATTTCGAGTTCATGATTGGTATCTTTACCACCTTCAAATGCAACCTCGTCAACAAAACCTTCATAATCAATAACAGCAATGTCACCTTTTTTAACAGCTCTGTCTTCAACAGTTATCATTCTTGAATTTCTGTTTCTCATCTGTTCAAGTTCTGCTTTAACATCATCAGCAGTTACATCATATTTCTTTTCATCAATACTAAGTCCCTTATATTTTTTAAGTTCAACATCCGGCTGAACATCCACTTTCACTGTAAGAACCAAAGCTTTTCCACTACCGATTTCTTTGATGTCAACATCAGGTCTGCTTACAGGTTCGATTTTAAGGTCTGCAAGAGCAGCTTCGTATTCTTCTGGGAAAATAGTATTTACAGCATCATCGTAAAAAATTGCTTCAGAATAGATTTTTTCGATGAATTTTCTGGGAGCTTTTCCCTTTCTGAATCCGGGTATGTTAAAGCTTTTAACATTCTTTATGTATGACTTCTGCATACCATTTTCAAACACTTCAGGTGATACCGACATTTCAAATTCTACGGTATATCCTTCTTTTTTTATTAATTTTGCACTCATTGTTAATTCCTCCATTGGTTAATTAATTGATTTATATTTTAATGGGTTTAAAATCAATACAGTCACAAGACACCAACTTATATTCTGTTTTTCCAATCTTACCTTCTGTTGCATACATTTTACTTTTGCCGTGCAAATGTCCGTATACACAAAATTCAGGGGAATAGAAATCAAGAATTTTTTGTATATCATCGTACAATTCACTTTCTTTGTTAAACGGTGGATAATGAAGCATAAGAATAATTTTCTTATTTGTTTCCTTTGCCTTTTCCAAAGAAAGATGTATTCTTTCTGTCTCTCTGTTAATTATTTTATCATCGCATGTATTGTCAAAACCCTTAGCGGCACATATCACATAATCATTGTACTCATAAACAGTGTTATGAAGAAATTTTATGGTAGAAAACGAATTGGTTTCAAGAAAACCATTGAGTTTTGACAGTGTTTCCCACCAATAATCATGATTTCCTTTTGAAACAACTTTTATGCCGTTCAGTTTATCTATAAATCTGAAATCCTCCACAGCCTCATCTAAATATGTTGCCCATGACATATCACCGGGCATGAGTACTATATCGTTCGAGGACACAAGGGAATTCCAGTTGTTTTTAATTCTATCTTCATAGTCTTCCCAATGATTACCAAATATATTCATTGGCTTTTCTGTCTGAAAAGATAGATGTAAATCGGAGATAGCATAAATTGCCATAATTGCTCCTTTTAAAGTCTTAAAAATTCCTTAACGATATCGCCAAACTCATCTTTATCACATATAACTTCGAATAAAACGGGTTTTGTTTTCAATTCTGAAAGCGATTCGGGAATTTCCTCGTGGGAAATTTCAGATAATTCATTCAAAACATCAAACTCATCGTCATTGGTTGCATAGGACAAATCATTCTTCACAGCCTGTATAACAGAACGGCTGAACTTGAAAGGACTTGCTGTAGATGCAATAACTGTCTTGGTGGTATCGCCGGTTTCGCTTAGATATTTTTCATAAACACACTGAGCAACAGCAGTGTGAGTATCCATAAGGTAAGAGTACTCATCGTTGACAGCGTTAATTGTACTTCTCGTTTCATTATCATCAGCAAAATTACCATAGAATAATTCGGCTATTTTTGTCTTTATTTCATCAGAAACTTCATATGAACCATTTTCCTTCAACAGATTCATATAATCACTTACCAAAGAATCATTTTCATCAGACAAGTGATAAAGAAATCTTTCAAGATTGCTTGATATCAATATGTCCATAGAAGGAGAAATAGTAAGGTTAAAATTCCTGTTTCTATTATAGATGCCGGAGTTAATAAAATCTGTCAAAACATTATTGCTGTTTGAAGCGCAAATAAATTTATTAACAGGAAGCCCCATTCTGTATGCATAATAAGCTGCAAGAATATTACCAAAATTACCGGTTGGAACAACTATATTAATCTTTTCCCCGTTTGTTATTTCATTGCTGTTTAACAGATCAGCATAGCTTGAAAAGTAATACACAATTTGCGGAACTAACCTTCCCCAGTTAATTGAATTAGCTGAAGAAAGCATAAAACCATGATTATTAACATATTCCTGAAAATCTTTATCAGTAAATATAGCTTTAACGCCGTTCTGGGCATCATCAAAGTTTCCGTTAACAGCAGTAACATTGACATTGTTGCCCGTCTGGGTTACCATCTGAAGTTTTTGAATATTACTTACTCCGTCATTTGGATAAAAAACATTGATCCTGGTGCCTGAAACATCAGCAAAGCCTTCAAGTGCTGCTTTCCCGGTATCACCGGATGTAGCCACAAGAATAACAATTTCCTTTTTTACATTATTCTTTTTAAGTGAAGTCACCAACAAATGCGGTAATATCTGAAGAGCCATATCCTTGAATGCACACGTAGGCCCATGCCAGAGTTCAAGAATATAAGTCTTATCATTAAGTTTATAAAGCGGGGCTATTGAGTTAGTTTTAAACTTGTCCTTGGTATAAGCAGAATCAACGCAGTCAGTTATTTCTGCTTCACTGAAATCAGTAAGAAATTTACCAAGAATGCATTTTGCTCTTCCGTTGTATGACAATCCTGCCAATTCCTGAATTTCACCAAGAGTAACCTTGGGAATTTCATCGGGCACGAATAGTCCGCCATCGGATGACAAGCCTTTTATTATCGCCTGACTTGACTCAATTGATACTCTGTTGTCACGAGTACTGTTATATAACATAAAAGACCTCCCATAAAATAACATTTTATCTTATATACTATATTACAAAATCCCGAAAAAATCAAGAGTTTTTAATGAAAAAAGACCATTTTTAATAATATTATATTGACAAACCAATTACAAAATATTAAAATATCATTGTTATGCACCCATAGCTCAGTAGGATAGAGCAACAGTTTCCTAAACTGTGGGCCGGAGGTTCGACTCCTCTTGGGTGTGCCAAAAAGTCCGCTTATCAAAGCGGACTTTTAATTTCAATTATCAATCTTTAATTTTTCTATTTTGCCTTCAAAAGCAACAGTATGTGCATCAAGGTATACATTGCTGTTAACGCCATAGTTTTTCTTTCCGTCGAAATAAAAACCATCTTCTTTTCCAACTTTTTACATTACTTCCTTCTTTTGTAA
>CAZMHL010000168.1:0-4402 GCA_964566065.1 uncultured Eubacteriales bacterium | reverse complement strand
GCCGGGTGTCCCTCAGGACACCCGGCAGTTTTATTCGCCAAAAGGCGAGTTATATTTGCTATGCAAGTTATATTGCTTCGCAGTGGTATTGCCAAGGCAGTTTAACGGCGAATAAAATATCACTGAAGCCGCAAGGCTTTAATATCACTTTTGATTTATCAAAAATATCACTCTGTACGAATGTACAGAATATCACTAACTGAATAAAACCTCTCAAATATGCTTTATTAAGCTTTTGAGAGGTTTTATGTTTTTCAGAAAGTGTCATCAGGGACACTTCACCTTCAACGACATGTTTTTTCTTACCTGTTTTTTGGTCGTTTTGTTCAATAAACTTTTATTTGATTTTTCAAAAAACTCTTGTTTTCCAACTGTTTAAAAGAAAAACGCTCTGCAAAAAGATGGTCGTTTTGTGCAATATTCAAAATCATCTGAAAACGGCTTTTTTGCCAAAAATACCAAAACAAAACTCTGCGAAACGCAGAGTTTGTTCATTTTATTTTAACTTTTCGCTCATTATTTGCTTTTGTTTACCTGTGCTGCTGTTATTGTGTTTTTCATAAGCATTGCAATGGTCATTGGACCGACTCCGCCGGGAACGGGGGTTATTGCACCTGCGATTTCCTTTACGTTTTCGAAGTCAACATCGCCGCAAAGCTTTCCGTCTTCGTCACGGTTCATTCCAACATCAATTACAACCGCACCCTCTTTAACCATATCGGCAGTTACAAATTTTGCTCTGCCTACTGCGGCAACAAGAATGTCCGCTCTTTTTGTAACCTCTTTTAAGTTTTCCGTTCTTGAGTGGCAGATTGTTACGGTTCCGTTTTTGTGAAGAAGAAGCATTGCCTGAGGTTTGCCTACAATGTTGCTTCTTCCGATTACAACACACTCTTTTCCGCAAACGTCAATTCCCGATTCGGCAATCAGTTCCATAACGCCTGCAGGGGTGCAGGGAAGATAGTCAAAATCGCCAATCATTATTTTGCCAACGTTTACAGGGTGGAAAGCGTCAACATCCTTTAAATATGATATTTTATTAAGAACGGTCTTTTCGTCAATGTGTTTTGGAAGAGGAAGCTGAACTAAAATACCCGAAATTTTCTTGCTGCTGTTCAAAACTTCAATAAGCTCCAGAAGCTCTTCCTGACTTGTTTTCTCCTCAAGGGCATATTCTTCGGAATAAATTCCGCAGAATTCGCAGGCTTTCTTTTTGTTGTTTACATAAACCCTTGATGCAGGGTCGTCGCCTACAATTATAACCGCAAGACCGGGATTAATACCTTCCTTTTTTAGTGCTTCGCACTTTTCTTTCATTTCCTCTTTTATTCGAAGGGACACTGCCTTTCCGTCTATTATCTTTGCCGCCATTTTTATTTCCTCCTTTTATAACTCTCGGCTTAATAAGACATTTTCCGCCAAAGCCGATTAAATCGGTTCTGCCTGCCTTTGTAAGCGCCTTTTTAACGGTTTCGTAGTTTTCCGGGCGCTTGTACTGAAGAAGTGCCCTCTGCATTTTCTTTTCCTCATAGGTTTTCGGAACATATACGCTTTCCATTGTTCTCGGGTCAAGCTCTGTGTAAAACATTGTAGTTGACATTGTTCCGGGAGTCGGGTAAAAGTCCTGAACCTGTTCGGGTGTGTAGTGGATATCCCTTAAATATTCCGCAAGCATTACCGCATCTTTAAGTGTTGAGCCGGGGTGGCTTGACATTAAATAAGGAACAATATACTGTTCTTTGTTAAGCTCTTTACAGATTTCAAAATATTTCTTTGTGAATTTCTCGTAAACCGCCTTTGAGGGCTTACCCATATATTTTAACACATTGTCGGAAATATGTTCGGGTGCAACCTTAAGCTGACCGCTTACGTGATGCTCACAAAGCTGTTTAAAGAAGCTGTCGTCCTTGTCGTTTATTAAATAATCATAGCGTATGCCCGAGCGCACAAAAACCTTTTTAACTTTTGGCAGGTTTCGTATTTCATTTAAAATATGGGCATATTCCTTGTGGTCAATTTCAAGATTTTTACAGGGTGTGGGGAAAAGGCACTGTTTTTTGGTGCAGGCTCCCACCTCGCTTTGCTTTTTACAGGACGGTTTCCTGAAATTTGCCGTAGGCCCGCCCACATCGTGAATGTATCCTTTAAAATCAGGCTCCCATACAAGCCTTTTTGCCTCTTTTAAAATTGACTTTTCGCTTCTTGAGGTTATTATTCTGCCCTGGTGAAATGCAAGGGCGCAGAAATTACAGTTTCCAAAGCATCCTCTTGACGAGGTTATGCTGAATTTCACCTCTTCTATTGCAGGAATTCCTCCGTCCTTTTCATACATCGGATGATAAGTCCCCGCAAAAGGCAGTGAATATGTTCTGTCCATTTCCTGACGGGTGAGAGGTCTCATTGGTCTGTTCACTACAACGAATTTGTTATCGTGTTTCTGTGCAATTGCCTTTGAAAGGTAAGGGTTCTGATTTTCATACTGAACCATAAAGGCTCTTGCATATTTTCTTTTATCCTTTTTAACCTCGGCAAAAGTACAACACTCAAGGGCATCTTCGGGCTTTGTGTCGGACAGATAGCAGGTTCCGGGAATGTCGGTGATATCCTTTGCGCGAACACCTTTTTTAAGGCGTTTTGCAATTTCCCTTGTCTGGATTTCGCCCATTCCGTAACAAAGCAGATCCGCTCCCGAATCAATTAAAATTGAGTGACGGACCTTGTTTTCCCAGTAATCGTAGTGGGCAAAACGTCTGAGGGATGCCTCAATTCCGCCGATTACTACATCAACATCTTTGTACGCTTCCTTAATTTTATTGGTATAAACTATTGCAGGGCGGTCAGGTCTGAAACCCGCTTTTCCGCCGGGCGAATAGTGGTCGTCGTTTCTTTTCTTTTTGGAGGCGGTATAATGGCAAACCATTGAGTCAATGTTGCCCGTGCTGACCATAAAGGCATACCTGGGTCTGCCAAGCTTTTCAAAATCCTTTGTTGTGTGCCAGTCGGGCTGGGCGATTATTCCCACGCTAAAACCCTCGTCCTCTAAAACCCTTGCAATTATTGCATGTCCGAAAGACGAGTGGTCAACGTATGCATCGGCAGTTACAACAATAAAGTCAAACTGCTCAATTCCTTTTTCCTTTGCCTCCTGTATTGTAACAGGTAAAAATTTTCTGTCCATTTAAATCACTGATACGATAAATACTATAAGAAGCGCTATCGGCAGAATGTATGACAAATAGGGTCTTAAATATTTTGTAAGCTTAAGACCTTTACCTGTGTTAACCTCTGCAAAATAGTTGTCCCATCCCCAGCCGTAGCGGAGGGTACAGAATAATACATAGAACAAGCTGCCAAGAGGCAGTAAAACATTTGATACCGCAAAATCTTCCAAGTCCATAATTCCCTTGCCGCCGACGGTAAAGTCTGACCATACGGTGAAGCCTAAAATACAGGGAAGTGAAAGCACAAAGAGTAAAATTATGTTGATAATTGCAACCTTTTTTCTGCTTAATTTTGTAAGCTCAAGCCAGAAAGACATAATGTTTTCAAACACCGCAATTACTGTTGAAAGCGCCGCAAAAATCATAAATATAAAGAACAGTGCGCCAACAATTCTTCCAAAAGGCATTGCATTGAAAATGCTTGAAAGGGTTGTGAACAAAAAGCTTGCGCCAACTGTTGATGCATCTGCTGTTACGCCGTTGTTGTAGGTAAAGCATGCAGGGAAAACAATAAGACCCGACATTAATGCAACGATTGTGTCAAGGGACATAATTGTGAGTGCTTCGCCTGTAAGGCTTCTGTCTTTGCTGATATAGCTTCCGAATATCGCAATTGAGCCGATACCGATACTCAATGTAAAGAATGCCTGTCCCATTGCGGCAGAAACAACTGTCCACAGACCGTGTTCTTTTATGCTGCCGAAGTTTGGGATAAGATAGAACTTAAGTCCCTCTGCGGCATTTGAAAGTGTGCAGGAATAGACTGCAAGAATGAACATAAGCGCCAAAAGTGCAACCATCATCCATTTTGTGATTTTTTCAACACCGTTCTGAAGTCCAAGAGAACAAATTCCAAAGCAGGCAACGATTACCAGAATAACAGTACCTGTCATAAGCCGCATATCTGTTGCAATTCCGCCGAAAAAGCCGCCAAGCTCTTCAGCTGTTGTATATGCAAGAATTGAGCCGTCTGCATATTTCATAAAATAAATTACCATCCATGCGGATATGGTTGTGTAGAACATCATAAGCAGATAGTTGCCCGCAACACCCATATATTTAAGAAGGTGCCATTTCTGTCCCGGCTTTTCCAGAACATCAAAGGATGATGCGATACTTCTCTGGCTTGCACGTCCTACCGCAAGCTCCATTGTCATAATGGGAAGTCCCATAAGAAGCAA
>CAZMHL010000167.1:0-4473 GCA_964566065.1 uncultured Eubacteriales bacterium | reverse complement strand
GGCGGGTCTCTGTGCCCGCCCGTTTTATTGTATAACGAAAACCACTCAAATATGCTTTATTAAGCTTTTGAGAGGTTTTATGTTTTTTAGAAAGTGTCCTCAAGGACACTTCGCCTTTGCGGAGCTTTTCATATATCCGACGGGGAACGGTCGAACATTTTAATATATGCCTTGTAAAAGGTGGGATAGTCGTTGTAGCCGCATTGCATGTAAATTTTTGTGGGCTTCTTGCCGCTGCTTATCAGCTTATTTGCAAAAATAAGTCTTTTTTCGGTAATGTACCTGTAAAGAGAAACACCAAGCTCCTTTTTGAAACAGTGAAAAAGGGTTGATGTGGAAACGTTCATTTTTTTAGCAATGATATCTGCAGAAATTTCTTTTGCAAAGTTTTGGTCAATATAGTCAATGCATCTTGAAATAAGCTCGTCGCTTTCTCTTAACTTCGGCGAAATTTTTTCGGGATTTTCCATATCAATTTCCGCAAGAAGCATTAAAAATGCACCGTAAAGAAAGGTTTGTGCAGACTTTTGGTTAATGTTACCGCTTAAAACACCGCACATTTTTTCAAGGAGATTTGCATTTACATTTTTAAGAATTTTAATTTCACTGCCGACAAAAGCTTTAACGGCTTCAAGGTCGGGAAAGCTGAAAACAAGTCTTTTGTAGCTGTCCTGGTTCTTGATTTCAAACTGATGGTAGGTTTCTTTCGGAATAACAATAAGTGTTTCCGGAACAAGCTTTTCCCTGAACTTTTCCGAAAGAAAGGTTGCTTCGCCGCCCATATAATAGAGAATTTCATTATATGAGTGAATTTCGTTCCCGTTTGCAAGGGATTTTCCTTTGGCATAACGAAAGGATATGCCGTTTACGGTTAATTTGTTTTCAAAAGTATTCATAAGTAAATAATATTACATTTTTGCAGAAATTGCAATATTAAATACAGTTTTAATAATATATATTTCAAAAACAGTGTGTTAATATATAATCAGGGTGATAAAAATGAGAGAAAAAATAATCGAAACAATTGAAAAAGAAAAAATAGTTGTAATTGTAAGAGGAATTAAAAAAGAAAAGCTTATCCCTCTTGCAGAGGCAATGTATAAAGGCGGAATAAGGCTTCTTGAGGTTACCTACTCTGCAAACGGCAGTGTGTCTGATGAAGAAACCGCAGAAAATATAAAAATGCTTTCTAAGCATTTTGAGGGAAGAATGTACATCGGTGCAGGAACTGTTTTAAATAAAAAACAGGTAGAGCTCACCGGAAATGCAGGAGGAAAATTTATAATTTCTCCCGATGTAAATGAGGATGTAATCAAAAAAACAAGAGAACTTGAACTTGTGTCAATGCCCGGAGCGCTTACTCCCACAGAGGTTCAGGCGGCACACAGATGGGGAGCGGATTTTGTCAAACTTTTCCCCGTAACAAGTCTTGGCTGTGACTATGTAAAAGCCGTAAAAGCACCTCTTTCACACATTAAGTTCCTCGCGGTTGGCGGAGTTGACGAAAACAATATGGCAGATTACTTAAAAGCAGGTGTTTGCGGATTCGGCGTAGGCTCAAATATCACAAACAAAAAAATGATTGAAGAAAATGATTTTGAGGGAATAACCGCTCTTGCGGAAAAATACGTTGCGGTGGTGAAATAATGGCAAATTATATAGCAATAGACGGCGGAACAACCAACACAAGAATTAACCTTGTCAAAGATTTAGAGGTGATTGATTCCCTTAAATTCAACGTTGGTGCAAAAAACGGTTCAAACCTTAAAGAAACAGTTAAAGAGGGCATAAAAGAAATTCTTGAAAAGAACAAAATGTCGGAGGGGGACATTCACAAAATCCTTGCCTGCGGAATGATTACATCGGAGTTCGGGCTTGTTA
This sequence comes from uncultured Eubacteriales bacterium, assembly GCA_964566065.1. Taxonomy (GTDB): domain Bacteria; phylum Bacillota; class Clostridia; order RGIG6154; family RGIG6154; genus CAZMHL01. The sequence continues at coordinate 2,592 of CAZMHL010000167.1, read as the reverse complement.
ATCTTCCTCATCTTACCGCCCCTTGCGGAATTGATGAGCTTTCAAAGGAAATGTTTGAAACAACTCTTGATATTTCAGCTGTTCCCTTTGCCTTTGTACGTGGTGTTAAAACTGCAGGTGACAGCTTTGAAACAACAGATATGATGCGCGGTGAAGAAACCGAGCTTATGGGACTTGATATTGAAAAAGATGCTCTTTACGTTCTCCCCGGTTCTCATTCAAAGCTTATTTATACTGATGATATGGGCAGGATTGCAAGATTTTCAACAGAGCTTACAGGCGAATTGATAAGTGCCGTTGCAAAAGAAACAATTTTAAAGGATTGCGTAAGCTTTGATTCAACGGCTGATGAAGAATACCTTTTAAAAGGCTGCGATTTTGCAGTTAAAAAGGGTGTAAATGCCGCATTTTTCAAAACAAGAATTCTTAAAAATCTCTTTAAATGCAATGAAAATCAGACCTTCGGCTTTTTCCTTGGTGCGGCACTTTCAAGCGAGATTGAAAACATAATAAAATCTTCGGCAAAAAAAGTAATAATCGGCGGAAAGAAGCAGTTGAAAATGCCAATGGCACATATCTTAAAGAATAACTGCAGCAAAGAAATCCTTTGTCTTGATGAACAAACCACAGAATTTGCAACAACTTTCGGTATGATAAAAATTTACGAAAACCGTTGACATAAAGAGGGGGGTTAAAATAGCCCTTGAAAAGAGGCGGTAAAAATGAGCGATATAAGTAAAATTGATAAAAATTTTGCAGTTAAAAATGTGGATGAAAATGGCTTTAAATGGTACGATTCCACAGAGGATGTGTTCTCTGTCTTCGGACTTTTTCACGATGAAAAGGGTTATTTCCGAGTTCCCGACGACGTGGGAGAAAGAACAAGTAACGGTGTAGCAAAACTTGCAAGACACACTTGCGGCGGAAGAATTGTTTTTGAAACAAACTCCCGAAAAATCGCAATTGACATAAAGGGCAAGCAGGACAAAATGGCTCATTTCCCTTTAACAGGAAGCGTCGGTCTTGACCTTTATATTGACAAGGGAAACGGCTTTGAATATTTTATGACTTTTGTTCCGCCTTTCAACTGCGAAAACGTATATTTTATTGATGGCGTGAAAATGTTTGACGGCGAGTTTCGTGACTGTGCGACCGTTGACGGCGTTCATCCAAATGATTATGGGTTTGTCAGAATGGCAGAAGCAGTACTTAAAGTAATTAAGGAATGTTAAAATCGCCCATATTGCAACCTTTCGCCTCGCTGAAGTACACAAAGTACTGCCCGCTCGGAGAAATGCACAATCTGAACAAATTTTCCTGTTCCTTTTGTATGCAGAATAAAAAAAGTTAAAACTCCGCAAAAGCGGAGTTCCTTTTAAAAAAAGAACTTTGCCATCAGCAAAGCTCTATCGTGCACTATTAACCATTCATTATTCACTCTCAAATAAAAGATTGCATCTTTTATTTGAGTATATCTCCCACGCCGTTTAAAATGTATTTCGGTCTGTAGGGGAAGTTGTCGATGTCTTCCATTGAGGTAACGCCGCTCAAAACGAGAACGGTGTCAACATTTGATTCAATACCTGCAATAATATCGGTGTCCATTCTGTCGCCGATAAATGCAATTTCATTACTGTGACAGTCAAGCTTCTGAAGTCCGTGACGGAGCATAAGCGGATTTGGTTTTCCTACAAAATAAGCCTTTTTGCCCGTTGCAATTTCAATGGGAGCAATAAGTGCGCCCGTTGCAGGCATAATTCCTTTTTCCGTAGGACCTGTAATGTCAGGATTTGTACCAATTAATTTTGCGCCTTTATTTACAAGCTCAATTGCCTTTTCAATCTTTTCAAAGCTGTAGGTTCTTGTTTCGCCCACAACAACATAGTCAGGATTAACATCGTTCATATAAATATGCTGGTCGTAAAGAGCCTTTGTGAGAGCCGCCTCGCCGATAACATAGGCAGTACATCCGGGTCTCTGTGCGCTTAAAAAAGCCGCCGTTGCCATTGCACTTGTGTAAAAGTGATCGGGAGTAACATTAAGCCCCATTCTTTCAAGCTTCATGCTGAGCTCGTGAGGTGTTCTTTCGGAGCTGTTTGTCAAAAACACAAATTTCTTGTCGTTTTCAATCATCCAGTTAACAAAATCGGCAACGCCGTCAAGAATTCTGTTGCCGTGATAGATAACACCGTCCATATCACTTATAAATCCGATTTTTTCTCTGATTTTTTCCATAACGATTGCCCCTCCAATCATAAGTATTGTACCCCATTTTATTCCAAAAATCAAGAGATAACACAATTTACTTGAAAAATTATCAGACAAGTGGTAAAATAAAATAATCCTGAATTCAAGAGGTATCGGTTATGCGAATAGTTATAAAAGTAGGAACTTCAACACTTACCCATAAAACGGGAAATCTTAATATAAGACATATGGAAAAGCTCTGCCTTGTTTTAAGCGACCTTAAAAATGCCGGAAATGAAATAATTCTTGTTTCTTCGGGAGCAATCGGAATGGGTGTAGGCAAGCTCGGGCTTACAAAAAAACCTGATGATATGCCGACCAAACAGGCTGCAGCTGCTGTAGGTC
>CAZMHL010000166.1:0-4506 GCA_964566065.1 uncultured Eubacteriales bacterium | reverse complement strand
GCCACAGGCAATCATCGCCCCCTAATCCTGAGGGGATAGAGGTACACTTTTATGATTTTCCGTCATTACAACTTAAAAGTTGTAATTTCCTGCAAATTAAAAAAAGCCCTCCCGGACAATTCACCCCGTTTACAGTAAAAACATAATTATATAGGTCATAAAGAAAGGCACGTCAAAAACATCAGTTTTTTCGGGTCGATGTAGGCGCATCGACCCCTACATTTTTAAATATTTATACATTATGAGTGTTTAGTGAGACATCCCCTAATTCAGCATTTTGTATTCGTTGTATATATTCTTTATTTCTTTCAGGCGTCTTTTGGGAATTGTAAGATAATCGCCGTTATTCATTACAAATGCATCATCATCAATCTCAACCACATTATCCATATTTACAATACAGTTTTTGTAGCTTCTTACGAAGCAGTCGTGGTCAAGAAGAATTTCCGCCGCATCGTTAAATGAAATATTGAACATATTATTCTGTCCGCTTTCCGTATGAATTTCAACGCAGTGATTACCGTAACCCACATATACTACGTCGGAAATGTTAAAGCTTGCAGCAGTTTTTTTAGTCATAAAGGTTATTGTGTTTTCATACACCGTACAGGGTTTTACACCGCCGAAAATCACCCCGTTTTCCTCGTCGGGAGCAAGGAAAAGGTCATATTTCTTTGCAATATTCGGTTTGATAAAGGCAGAAAAACGATATCTTTTACGACCTATTTTTTTCTCCAGAAGCTTTTTAAGCTCCTCGATTGTAACAAGGCATACGTTATTTGTATCAATAACCAGTCTTCCCCGAAGATAAGTTATTGCCTGCTCAAATGTATATGTATTCCCCCGAAAGGCAGGTGTGCTTTTAAAGCTTCCCACATAAACTTCACCCTTGTAAGGGTCAATTTTTACGACCGCATCAAACATACAGTTTGCAAATTCTGTGTAAAACTTTTCAGTATTAATCATTTTTTCAGCCACCTTTCTTTCGGAGTAAAATTTCATTTATGGGAGTTTATTTGTCCGCACTGTAATTCTGAGCATCGTTGTCTCTGATTTCACGACGGCGGATTTTGCCGTTAAATGTTTTAGGAAGAGCATCTACATATTCAACAACTCTCGGGTATTTATACGGAGCTGTGTTGTCTTTTACATATTTCTGAAGCTCTTTTGTAAGTTCCTCAGACGGCTCGTAACCTTTATCAAGAACGATTGTAGCTTTAACTGCAAAACCTCTTACTTTGTCGGGCACTCCTGTTACTGCAACCTCAACAACCGCAGGATGTTCAACGAGAACACTTTCGATTTCAAAAGGTCCGATTCTGTAACCCGATGACTTGATAACGTCATCATTTCTGCCAACGTATCTGAACATTCCCTTTTCATCACGGTAAGCTGTGTCGCCTGTGTGATAGAAACCGTCGTGAAGTGAAACTGCTGTATCTTCAGCACTCATATTGTAGCTGTCAAGAAGACCGCAGGTCTTTCTTGATTTACTCAATACTCTTATGCTGATTTCACCTGTTGCACCTCTTGGGCATGATTCGTCGTTTTCGTCAAGGATATGAACATCATAGCCCGGAACCGCGTAGCCGATTGCACCGGGAACAGGTTCTGACCAGGGATAGATTGTTGCGATACAAAGAGTTGTTTCGGTCTGTCCGAAGCCCTCGTAAATTTTAAGACCTGTTGCCTCCTGCCATCTGTTGAAGATTTCAGGATTAAGTGCTTCACCTGCAGTACAGCAATGCACCAAAGATGAAAGGTCATATTTTTTGACATCATTCTGAAGCATCATTCTGTACATTGTAGGAGGTGCACAGAATGTTGTTACGTTATACTTTTCCATTTTTGCAAGGATGTCTGCACCGTCGAACTTTTCAAAGTCGTAAACAAACACTGCTGATTCTCCGAGCCACTGACCGTAAAGCTTGCCCCAGAGGGATTTAAGCCAGCCTGTGTCGGAAATTGTAAAGTGAAGTCCGCCGTCAACAACTCTGTGCCAAAAAACACCTGTCATTATGTGTCCCAGCGGATATTTAAAGTTATGAGTAATGATTTTGGGATAGCCTGACGTACCTGATGAGAATGACATAAGCATTGTATCATCGGCAGTTGTGCCCTGCTTGCCTGTTGGTCTTTCCCATTCGGCATTTGCAAGTTCAAAGCCTTCTTCGAAATCAATCCAGTCATCACCTGCTTTTTTGTGACCGATTACGAACTTCTTTTCAACAGTTTCGTAAGAATCAGCCATTTTGTCAAATTCTTCTGTTTCATCGCTGTCTCCGGTTAAAACAACTGCCTTGATTTTAGCGGCATTACAACGGTAAACGTAGTCCTTTGCTTTAAGCATATTTGTTGCCTGAACCGCAACCGCACCGATTTTGTGAAGTCCTAAAATGCAGAACCAGAAGAAATAGTTTCTTTTGAGAACAAGAAGAACTGCATCACCTTTTTTAATTCCCATATAGTTAAAATAGCTTGCCGCTTTGTTTGAATAAACCATAAGGTCCTTAAAAGTAAAACGTTTTTCCTCTCCGTCGTTTGAAACCCAGAGCATTGCAAGTTTGTCGGGTTTTGTTCTGCCCAGTTCATCAATTACATCATATGCAAAATTAAAATTCTCCGGGTATGTTAATTTAAAGTTTTTCTGGGCATCTTTGAGTGAAAGAAATTCATCTCTTGTGGCGCCCACATATTTTTCATATAAAGCCATTGTTATCTCCTCCAAGCGTATGTTTTTATTTAATAACTACGGCGATAAACTGAGCTTCCTTATCGCCGAGTGCAACCTCTGCATGAGGTATGCTTGAATCAAAATAAACGCTGTCGCCTTTTGAAAGCTCGTATGAAATGTCGCCTATGTAGAGCATCATTTTTCCTGAAATTACGTAGTTAAATTCCTGACCCTCGTGTCCGTGCATAACGGGAGGCTTGTCGTCGGGAGTAATTGTAACCAAGAACGGCTCCGCTTTTTTGTTGCGGAAAGTATAAGCCAGATGCTTATAGTCATATTCGTCCTCTCTTTTAACGGAGTAACCCTTTCCCTTTTGTACCATGCAGCACATTGAAAGAGTAGGTGCGCTTCCGCTGATAAGGTCAAGTACGTCTACGCCAAGAATTTCTGCTGCATTGTAAATAACGCTGAAGGAAAAATCCTTTTCTCCGTTTTCGTAGGCCTTATAGGTTTCTTCATCAACACCTAACTTTTCAGCCATTTCTTTCTCTGAAAATTCAGCTTCCTCACGAAGAAATGCAAGACGCATACCGATATCTTTAATCTGATTATTCATATTAAAATCCCCTTTACGCTTCGTAATTGTAACCGATTTCTATTGCTTTCATGTTAAGGTCGAACAAGTTCTGCTTTTTGGCCGGAACAACCTTCTGCATTGCCTTTTCAATATTTTCATAAGGCATAATATCTGCCTTTTTAATAAGAAGACCAATCATAATCATATTTGCAAGTCCTGTAAGACCTTCATCAGAAGCGATTTTTGTTGCAGGAATGTAGTAAGCTTCAATATCATTTCTTTCACATTTCTGTTCAATTAAAGAGCTGTCGATGAATACCTGACCGCCGGGTTTTACATCTCCAATATATTTATCAAATGACGGAGCGTTCATTGCAATTAAAATATCAGGCTGGTCAACGATTGGTGAACCGATTTTATCATCGCTTAAAATAATACTGCAGTTTGCTGTACCGCCTCTCATTTCAGGTCCGTATGAGGGAAGCCATGAAACTTCTTTGCCGTCAATAAGACCTTCGTATGCAAGGAATTTTCCTGAAAACAAAATTCCCTGTCCGCCGAATCCGGCGATTAAAATCTGTTTGTTCATTGTTATTATTCCTTTCTATGTTAATGAATAATGAATGATGAATAATGAATAATTGTGGTACAAATCCTTCGGATTTGTTTTTATATCAAAGAAATTCTGCCTGAACTATTCACTATTAACTATATCTGTGTCGAGATAAATTTGAATCAGATTGTGCATTTGACTGCCCGGGTCTTGCGGACCGCCGAGGACGCCGGTCCCTGCCGTGTACTCGAGCGGGCAGGCAAAGGTGCAATATGAACAAATTCAGCCGACATTATTTATCCTTATAGACACCCAAAGGATAATAAGGAATCATATTCTCTTCCAACCACTTGATTGAATTTTCAGGAGACATACCCCAGTTTGTAGGACAGGTCGAAAGAACTTCAACAAGGGAGAAGCCCTTTCCGTCAATCTGGTTCCGGAAAGCTTTTTTAATTGCCGCTTTTGCAGCCTTTACGTTTTTAACATTGTTAACTGCAACTCTTTCAAGATAGGTTGCGCCGTCAACATTTGAAAGCATTTCACAAACCTTAACAGGGTAACCAACTTTTTCAACATCTCTTCCGTAAGGTGATGTCTGTGTTACCTGACCGGGAAGTGTTGTGGGAGCCATCTGTCCGCCTGTCATACCATAAATTGCATTGTTTACGAAAATTACTGTAATATTTTCACCTCTTGCAG
>CAZMHL010000165.1:0-4556 GCA_964566065.1 uncultured Eubacteriales bacterium | reverse complement strand
TTTCAAACTGTTCTCTGGAATCTTTGTACTTATGAACAGCTCTTAAGATTGTGATAATTTCTTTCTTTGTCGGAAGCGGGATTGGTCCTGATACTTCAGCACCTGATCTCTTAACTGTGTCAACAATTCTTTCAGCTGACTGATCCACCAACGCATGATCATAACCATTGATCTTAATTCTGATTTTCTTTGATGCTGCCATTTTTCTACTCCTTTCTGTATTATTTTTGCTACAACGTATCCGGGTGTTTCTGTCAACACCACACAAAAAGACACATTACAACTCATATATAATACTACATTTAGTCAAATAAATCAATAGTTTTTGGAAATTTTTTTTAATTTTTTTTATTTTTTTCGGTATATATGCAAAACTTGTGCAAAAAACAGGCAATTCCGACAAATTTACCCGAGTTTCTTCCTATTATTATATATACACTCTTTTTTGAGCATAAAAAAACACCCTGCTTGACTGCAGGGTGTTGTAAGGGCGAATTATTCTTCTGCCGGTGTTTCATTCAAAGATTCTTCATATTTTTCAAGAACAGCTTTCTGAATGGTTTCTCTCATCTCAACATTGATAGGATGAGCGATGTCTTTGAACTCTCCGTCTGATGTCTTTCTGCTTGGCATTGCTATAAACAATCTGTCCTGACCGTCTATAACTTTAATGTCGTGAACTACAAAAGCATCATCAAAGGTTACAGAAACAACGGCTTTCATGCGTCCTTCCGCATTGATTTTTCTTACTCTGATATCTGTGATATTCATAATATCCCCCTTAAAATACATTCCCTCTTGTGGAACTATATATTGAATTAAGTTTATCTTATAAGATAAAACGCCCGTTGTCAATTATTTTTGTGCAATTTTGTGTATATTTACTCAATTTTTTGTCTACTTTTTCAGACCTTTTGCCCACTTTTTGACAATTTTTCTCCTGAATTCCCTATTTTTCCGTAATGAATAATTTTTTACAGTTTGGTCATTTTTGTATTGATAATTTTAATTTAGTATGATATACTTATTATATATAAATGTATTCAGAGGAGTGTACCTAATGGATTTTATTGAAAAAGTTACCAGTAACATCTCTAAATTTAAAAAAACTGTAGTAAAGGGTACAAACAAGGTTGTAGAAGCTTCAAAGCTTACAATCAGCCTTTCCGAAAAGAAGGGTGCCTTAACTGAGCTGTACGAAGAAATCGGAAAGAAAGTTTATCATTCCGGTAACGAAGAAATTGTTGAACAGCTTGTTGTTTCAAACGAGGTTTCACAGATTACCCGTTTAAAAGAAGAAATTGAAGATATTGAAACACAACTCGCCCAGATTAAAAATAAACAGAAATGTCCTGATTGCGGTGCACAGATCGGAAACAACGATGCATACTGCAAAATCTGCGGCAACAAGATAGATTAAGGAGTAATTAAAACTATGGAGAAACTGATAATTAATGGTGGAAAGCAATTATCAGGCACTGTATCAATAGGTGGAGCTAAAAATGCAGTTGTAGCTATTATTCCCGCAGCTCTTCTTGTTGAAGGAAAATGTGTTATAGAAAATGTTCCCTGTATCGACGACGTTACGGTTATTACCGAAATTATGTCCCAGATGGGTGCAAAAATCAGATTGATAAACAAAAACACCATAGAAATCGACAGTTCCAACATAACATCCTGCAAAGCAGATCATACTATGGTAAGCAAAATGAGAGCCTCCTATTATCTTATGGGTGCTCTTCTCGGCAGGTTCAACAGAGCTATGGTTTCTATGCCCGGCGGATGCAATTTCGGTTCACGTCCCGTTGACCAGCATTTAAAAGGGTTCAGAACTCTTGGTGCTACAGTCAGGGAAGAAAACGGATATTATGATTTGAGTGCAGATGAACTTGTAGGCGGTCATATATTCTTTGACATTGTATCTGTAGGTGCAACCATAAATGTTATGCTTGCAGCTGTTAAGGCTCAGGGCATTACCATTATTGAAAATGCTGCAAAAGAACCTCACATTGTTGACGTTGCAAACTTTCTGAACTGTATGGGAGCAAACATTAAAGGTGCAGGTACCGACGTTATTAAAATCAAAGGCGTGGAAAACCTTAAAGGCGGAACATACAGCGTTATTCCCGACTATATTGAAGCAGGAACTTATATGCTTATGGCGGCAGGCACAGGCGGAAACGTTCTTATTAAAAACGTAATACCAAAGCACCTTGAATCAATCACAGCCAAACTTATAGAGGTTGGTGCTACAGTAAACGAATATGACGATTCAATTCAGGTTATAGCCAACAAAAAACTTGGCAGTGCAAGAGTTAAAACTCTTCCCTATCCCGGCTTCCCTACAGACCTGCAACCTCTCGCGACTACGCTTCTTACCGTATCTGACGGCATAAGCTATGTTACAGAAGCAGTTTGGGACAACAGATTCCAGTACATTGAAGAATTAAGAAGATTCGGTGCGAAAATCAATGTTGAGGGAAACACCGCAACTATAGAAGGAATTGAAAATTTGAAAGGTTGTCAGGCTGACTCGACGGATTTAAGAGGCGGTGCAGCAATGGTTATGGCGGCGCTTATGGCAGAAGGCCGTTCTGAAATAGGCACTCTTAAATACATTGACAGAGGCTACGAAGACTTTGAAGAAAAACTAACAGCTCTCGGAGCTGACATAAAAAGAGTTTATTTTAACGACACAATAACTACAGACAAGGCTAATTAGGAGTTTTAAATGCTTAGATTTTGTTCACTTGTAAGCGGCAGCAGCGGAAATTGTCTTTTTATTGAAAATGACGACACAAAACTGCTTGTTGATTGCGGTATAAGCTGCAAAAGAACAAAAGAATTATTAAAAACAATCGGCGTCAATATTGAAGATATTGACGCTGTTTTGATTACCCACGAGCACACAGACCATATCAACGGACTTAACATTATCAGCAAGTATTATAACATTCCTGTATACACAAATCCCGAAACAGCAAGAGCAATCAGAGAAAAGTGCCCTGAAGCAAGAAACATTACCATTGTAAACGGGAGTTTTAAAATCAAATCTGTGGAAATATTAAGTTTTCCAACACCTCACGATGTACCCTCCTGTTGCTATTCTTTTACATACGACAACAAGAAAATTACCGTTGCAACGGATCTTGGACATCTGACGCAGGAAATTATGCAGGCATTCGAAGGATGTGACTTTGCATATATCGAATCAAACCACGACGTGGAAATGCTTGTAAACGGGCCATACCCCTATCCGCTCAAAAGAAGAATTCTTTCGGACTACGGTCATCTTTCAAACAAAATCTGCTCTGAATTTATAATAAAACTTGTACAGGGTGGTACAAAAAAAATTATGCTAGGTCATTTAAGCGAGGAAAACAACACCCCTGAAATTGCTTTGAACAGTGCAAAATCAGCACTTGAATTCTTCAGGATGGATGCTGATGTATCTGTTGCCCCCAGAAACTTCCCGTGCAAATTTATAAACCTTTAATCACCTTATTTCATATTATGATATGAAAGCAGGTGATTTTTTGTTATTCGGAAATGACAGATACGGATACGACTGCCTTAAGCAAGATATGGAAAAAATTTCGTCACTTTTTAACATCAGACTGTTTTCAATAGGAAGAAGCACTCTGGGCAGAGACCTTTTGTGTATGAAAATCGGATACGGTCCGAAAAATGTGTTTTACAACGGTGCACACCACGCTCTGGAATGGATAACTGCCCCTCTTCTTGTGAGATTTATTTATGATTCACTTACATTTTCACAAGGCAGAAAAAGACTTGCTTCCTTTGATATAAATGATTTGTTTAAAAGAACTTCAATTCATATTGTTCCCATGATAAATCCCGACGGGGTTGAGGCAGTAACCAATCCCGATTTTATAACTTCTCCCCTTGCAGAAAGAATTATTATTTTCAATAATGGGGAAAATTTTACAAAAACGTGGCAATCCAACATTAACGGTGTAGACCTTAACCACAACTACGATGCAAACTTTTCTTTCGGGAAAAGCGTTGAAATAAAGCATGGCATTTACGGACCGTCAAGCACAATATACAGCGGACTTTTTCCTGAAAGTGAAGCGGAAACCAAAGCTGTGTGCAACTACGTCAGAAACAACGACTTTAAGCTTGCTATGGCATTTCACAGTCAGGGAAAGGTTATTTATTATGATTATAACGGCTATGTTCCCGAAAATGGTTATGAGATTGTCAGGGAACTTGGAGATATTTCGGGATACATGCCCGACAAAGCATCGGGATTTGCATCCTTTGGCGGATTTAAAGACTGGTTCATAGACAAATTCAACCGTCCCGCATACACTGTTGAAGTAGGACTTGGGAAAAATCCTCTCGGGATTTATCAGTATGAAGAAATTTACAGAGACATACTTCCTCTTCTTATATGCGGGGCATTTTTAGCCTGAATTTAGCAAAAACATCTTGACAATTTCTATATATTGTGTTATTATATTCGGGTAGTCGCCGAAGTGGCGGAACTGGCAGACGCACAGGACTTAAAATCCTGCGAGGGTTAAACTTCG
>CAZMHL010000164.1:0-4557 GCA_964566065.1 uncultured Eubacteriales bacterium | reverse complement strand
GAACCGCGAAGACGGACGCACCATCGTGATGGTAACGCACAACGAGGCACAAGCCAAACAAACAAACAGGATCGTTTACCTCTTCGACGGACGACAAGTGAAGTAAGAAACCGCAGTTCCAACTTTTCCCACCCAGTGGAACTAAAAGTTCCATCAAATGGGAAAAATTGTTCCAGCCGTTGGGACAGAACGAAACTTACCGTCTCGTCTTGAGTCACTGAAGAAACGATTGAAAACCCAAAGAAAAAAAGAATGAATCATCTGAAACTATACATCAAACAAGCGTGGAACCTGATGAAGCAGAACAAGCTCTTCACAGGCATCTACGTGACGGGAACAGCACTTGCCATCGCCACCACCATGATTATGGCCATTGTCTATTACGTGAAGATAGCTCCCGTCTATCCGGAAGTGAACCGCGACCGGACGTTGTATTTGGAACAAAGCATCTTTGTGGACCAGAAATACAAAGGTTCAAACATCCACTACTTCTCGACCAAAGCCTTGGAAGAATGGTTCTATCCGCTGAAGAACGTGGAAGCCGTCTCTGCCGAATTGTCGATGGGAGGGCAGGAACTCTACATCCAGCCGATGAACGGAAGGACAGACTTCCCTGTAGCATACAAGTTTACAGACTCCCAGTTCTTCCGCATCTACCCGTTCCGCTTTGTGGAAGGAAAGCCGATAACGGAAGCCGATATGCAAAGCGGCATCCAGATAGCGGTCATCACCGAGGAACTTGCCCGCCGTCTGTTCGGTAAATCGACCGATGTGGTGGGGCAGACCGTCAGCATGGCCAATATGGAGTATCGGGTAGTAGGAGTTGTCGAATCGGCCAGCGTACTTACCCCGAAAGCCTTCGCCCAAATCTACGTACCTTATAGCTCCATGCCCGGCTACAACCACACTATGGACACAAGGATTCCTCACCAAGGCCCTTACCAGGTGACATTCCTGTTGAAATCGGCCGACGACGAAGAAGCCTTGCGCCAGGAAATAGCGGAAATCGTCCACAAGTACAACCATTCACAAACGGGATGGGAACTGAAGATATTCGAGCAACCTTTCTCGCATACCCGTTCGGTGTTTCAGGGAAACGTGGATGCGGATTTCTCGTGGAGCAATGTCATCCGCAAGTATCTGCTGATTGTATTTGTATTGCTATTGGTACCTGCCCTCAACTTGTGCGGGCTGATAGCCGGCCGGATGGATGTACGAATCTCCGAAATGGCCATACGGAAGTCTTTCGGTGCATCGAAGACGAAACTGCTCAACCAAGTGGTTTGCGAAAACCTGCTGATGACACTCCTGGGAGGCTTCATCGGCATGGTACTGTCGTGGATAGCTCTGGTGGTTTCCCGTGAATGGATATTCTCGTTGTTCGACAATCCTACCTTGCCCATCGCGGGCATCAGTACCGAAGTGACGGGCGAAATGCTTTTTGCTCCCGGCATATTCCTGGCAGCCCTGCTGCTTTGCGTGACCCTCAACTTGCTGAGCGCCTTGATACCTGCCTGGCTTTCGCTCCGCAAACCCATTATCCAATCCATGAACGAAAAACGATAACATTATGTGGAAACTCATTCTCAAGAATATTTGGAGCCGACGCAAGCAGAACGGTTGGCTCTTGGCCGAGCTCGTAGTGGTGACGGTCGTTACATGGGTCATCATCGACCCGGTTGTGGTGCTTTGGCACGACACTTCCCTGCCGATGGGCTACGACATCGACCGTATCTGCAAGGTGGAACTGGCCTCGAAACTCCCCATAGCAAAGGATTATGACCGGACGGCATCGGATGCCGACGCCCAAGCCTTGCTGATAGACAAGATGAGGATGCATCCATCGGTCGCCATAGCCTGTCCGTTGGGCAACAAGTATTTAAGTTCAAAAGGCTACAGCAGCGGTTCCCTGCAGATGGACACCACCTTGTTCCGGGTTTCGTTTGTTGATTTCTATCCCCATACCGATTTCTTCAAGGCTTATGGCATCAAGCCCATCAAGGGTAGCCCCGGCGTAACGGAGCTCGACTCGCTGACATACGGCTCGAACGACATTATCATTACCCGCAGTCTGGCCGAAGCCTTCTTCCCGGAAGGGCAAGCGGTGGGCAAGACATTCTTCAATGCTTGGGAAGGACGCGACACCGTCTTCATCCGCATCCGGGGTGTGGTGGAAGATGTCCGTCTGCGTCCCACTTACCGGGCGGCATCCGTGGTGTTCACCCCCTCGACATATCGCCCTTCAAGAGGCAACAATGTACACGTATTGCTCCGCCTGAAACCCGACGTCAGCATGCAGGCTTTCCTGAACGATTTCCAGTCGTATATGGAGAAGGAGCTTCGGGTTGGCAACTGGTCGGCCATCAGTGCCACTCCCTACGAGACGATGATAAGCAATCAGGAATACACTTCCGGAGCTACCAATACCATCCGGTTGAACGTGGCCTTGGCCGTGTTCTTTCTCGTGAACCTTTGCTTGGGTGTCATCGGCACGTTTTGGTTGCAGACCCGCAAACGTAGCGAAGAGGCAGGCATCATGCGTTCGTTCGGTGCCACTCCCCGCCATGTGCTGCTGATGCTTTTGGGCGAGGGTACGGTACTGACCGTCATTTCCGTCTTGGCCGGATGTTTCCTTTACCTGCAATATGCCATGAGCGAAGGCCTGTTCCAAGGATATGGCCTGGAGAAAGTCCCCGAAACCATGATTTCCCACTGGGTAACCGGTTTCGGCACACACTTCATCGGTGTTTCGGGCATCGTCCTTGCCATCATATTGTCGGTGGTACTGGTAGGCATCTATATCCCCGGGCGGAACATCAGTCGGGTGAATCCGGTGGATGCTTTGCGGGACGAATAGATTTACTCTTCTACTTGCGGCATTCCAAACAGACTATCAATCGGTTGGAATGCCGCAAGTTTCGTTGTCAAGTAAACAAGTCTTCCATAGTAACCTCACTGTTGACTATACTGCGTCCCATTCCATTAGCTATACCAAATGTAGTAACGAATGTATAGACAAGCGATTTTGTCGTTTGGGTTCTCTCTTGGAATATATTCATCCTATCGCGAAGCGTTTGTTCGTAACTGTCTGTGATACGATATGGCTTTATGGAAAACTTCATCTCGCATAGGTTGATAATTCTGTCTCCTCTGTCTATCAGCATATCTATTTGCGTTCCTTTTTCTATTTTCTCATTCTCCTCTTTTTTCTTCTGCGGAATATACCTCCACGAGGAAGTAGCAGTCGCTATTCCCGATATGCCCAGTTTCTTTTTTATCTGTGTCAAATGTAGAAGACACAGAAGTTCAAAGGAAAATCCTTGCCATGATTCAATGGAAGGTGACTGGAAATTATGGCTCCACCATTCTTCGTCCTGGGCATTGAAATTATGAATAAACCTATAATAGAACAAAGTATAGAAGTCCACCAAACGATAAATTGCTCCCTTCGATTTATTGCCATATTGTGAGTAGCGGAGAATAAAATCGCTGCGTTCCAAGTTGCGAAGTACTGTTGTCAACACGGACTTGTCCATTCCCGTAGCTTTCTCTATTTCTTCGCGTGTCATACCTTCACGTTTCCCATTCAGGACTTTCACTACGTTGGTGTATTTCTCTGCGTTAGTGAACAATGCACTATATAATTCCTCGAACTCGGTTCTCAGCTCTCCGTTTTTGCGGAAAAATAGCCGGTCTATGTTCTGTACAAGGCTTTCCTTTACATTCAATAAGCTATAATAAAAAGGTATTCCGCCAATAGCCATGTATGTTTGAAGCAACTGATAACGATCCCATGCAGCTCCACGACTTTTCATGTATAGTTCCACTTCATGCAACGTAAACGGACGGACATATATATTGTTGGTAATTCTTCCATGAAGACCGCCTTGATTCTCTACAAGCTTATCCATCATCCATGAAGTTGAAGAGCCACTTGCCACGAATAAAATGTCGCGGCGACGTGCCGCCCAGCTATTCCAGAATGTTTCCAAAGCATCCACGAATTCCGACTGTGGAGTATCAATCCATGGCATTTCATCTATGAAGATAACTTTGCGCTTGTTTTCAGGCAATCCTTCCATCAATTCTTCAAGAGCATCAAAAGCATCATCCCAATTTGTATATTTAGGCTGATGCGACAGATGAGCATATTTCTTGATTGCTTTTGCGAAATTCCTTAATTGTTTCTGCTTGGTGAGCCGATGTCCTCCAACAAATGAAAAATCATATTCATAATTGAAAAAGTTATCTACCAGATATGTCTTTCCAACACGACGACGGCCATATACAATGACGAATTCCGAACGGTCAGACTCCAAACTTTGCTGGAGTTCGGCCATTTCACGTTCGCGCCCTATAATTGTTCCTTTTCTCATGATTGCCATATTTACTATGCAAAAGTAGTAAATATGAAACTTATATGCGAGCAAATCATCAAAAATCTTATGTAATTATCTTGATTTTTGATGATTTGCTCGCATATAAGTTTTCTTCCACCACTACTTCTTCTCCATTTCCGTACACTACAAGTGTCCGATTTCGTCAAAAGTGTCCGAT
>CAZMHL010000163.1:0-4593 GCA_964566065.1 uncultured Eubacteriales bacterium | reverse complement strand
CTATGACCCTCTGCTTGTAAGGCAGATGCTCTCCCAGCTGAGCTATGCTCCCATTAAGTTTCACTCGTCAGCGACTTGTATAGTATAACAATATTAAACAGATTTGTCAATACTTTTTTTAAAAATTTTTTTATTTTTTTCTTGGACAAACTGAGTAATATACGTTATAATAATTATTGTTAATATTTTTTAAAGGAGTTGTCTGTATTGGCTTTTGATGCTGCGGCAGTAAAATGCTTTGTAAATGAGGCAAAAAACAAAATAATAAACGGTAAAATTGACAAAGTATATCAACCGCAAAAGGATGAAATCTGCCTTTCAATAAGAACCATAGGTTCACACCTTAAATTATATGTAAGCACAAACCCGAATTATCCCAGAATTTTCTTTTCTACAGAAAAAACTGAAAATCCGATTGTTGCACCTATGTTTTGTATGCTTTTAAGAAAGCATCTGACATCAGGAAGAATAACAGATATTACCCAATACGATTTTGAACGTATAATCAAAATAGAAATTGAAAGCTACGATGAACTTCTCGAACTAACAAAGAAAAGTATCTACATTGAACTTATGGGAAAGTTCAGCAATATAATACTCACTGATAAAGATAATAAGATTATTGACTCTATAAAAAGAATAGATGTATCAACAAGCAGTATAAGACAAATTCTCCCGGGGCTAACCTACAAATTGCCGCCAAAACAGGAAAAAATCAATCCGCTTTCAAATCAACTTACAGTTAGCATAATAGATTCAATGGATCTAAGTGAATCTGAAATTATGAGCAAATTTTACGGTATCAGTAAAATCATAGCAAGAGAAATAATTTATCTTGCGAAATCCAATGACAAGGTTTCTGCATTTACTGAAGTGTTTTCTCAAATAGCAGAAAACAATTTTTCCCCGTGTGTAATTTATAACAATGATACACCGGTTGATTTTTCTGTTATTCCGATCAGACAGTACGAAAGCGGAACGGAAATCAAAGAATTTCCTACTGTTTCCGAGGCAATAGAAACATTCTATAAAGAAAAATCTTCAAAATTCCGCATACAGCAAAATATTCAATCTGTACAAAGAACAGTAAACAATAATATAGAAAGATGCCGTAAAAAATTAAAGATTTTCAACCAACAGTTACTTGATGCCGGAAAAAGAGACAAATTCAAACAATACGGAGAACTGATTACAGCAAACTTATATAAAATCACTCCCGGTGATACTGAGGTGGAAGTATGCAACTATTTCGAAGAAGATATGCCAATTATCAAAATCAAGATAGACCCCACCATACCACCATCTAAACTTGCACAAAGTTATTTCACCAAATACAACAAAGCTAAAACTTCTGAAATTCAAGCTCACATTCAGATAGACTCTGCCGAAAAGGAACTGGAATATCTCGAATCTGTTTCAGAAGCACTTATGAGAGTAAAAGAAACGTCCGATATAAAAGAAATAAAAGACGAACTCATTCAGGAAGGATACATCAAAGAAACAGAAGCTTCAAAGAAAAACAAAAAGAAAAATGATGTTCCGCAACCTAAAAAAGAAATAATTGACGGATATACTGTGTACATCGGCAAGAACAACAAACAAAACGACTTTCTTACGCTCAAGATAGCACACAGCAACGATATCTGGCTCCATACCAAAAACATTCCCGGCTCACATGTGATTATTATTAAAAAACCAACAGAAGAAATTCCGGAAAATGTTATCATTGCAGCCGCAAAGCTCGCTGCACTTAATTCAAAAGCAAAAGGTCTTGCAAAAACTCCGGTTGATTATACTATTGTTAAAAATGTAAAAAAACCATCCGGTGCCAAGCCCGGAATGGTCATTTACGATAATTATAATACGGTTTATGTTAATTAAACCAGAAACTTTCGAAATAATGTCCAAAATCCACACCGTCTATATTGACTGATTTATATTTTTCATAAAGCGTACGAACGGAAGCTTTCAGCGAATGAGATGCTATTCCGTTTTCAAGAGAAAGATACGCTTCAAGATATGCAGACATATGGTCACATATTCTTATTACTTTTCCGTCAATAGGATTAAATTCATCATTATTATATTTACTTGAGATTTCTTCAGAAGTCATTGACAACATCTCTCCGTTGACAATAACTTTTGAAGAAAATTCATCTCTTGTGAAATAGTCTATATCTTCGCGGAAACTTTCAGGAATGAGAGGATACACAATTTTATGTATCTGACTGTCCTCTATATCCTTTATAATTTCATCGAGGCCCTCTACCCCATTTTTAACCGGCGAAATAATATCTCTTGTAAGCACTTCAGGAAGATCGTGGAAAAGTCCGCCGAAAAAGTTGTTTTCTTTTCTCTTTTTGCAATGCTTCATATCGAGTGAAAAGAAATATGAAAGAAATGCAACAATCAAAGTATGTCCAATTACAGAAGTCTGCGGTATTCTTGCGGTTGCCGTCCATCTTTGTTGAAACCTCAACTGACCTATAAGATTAAGAAAATCATTTATTCCGGGGTTTTGATAAAACACTTTCTTTCCTTCAAACCATTCACAATCAGACAAGCTTTTTTCAACTTCACTTTTGGTTTTTTCGATTCTGTACATACCGATATTCAACGGATAAATAACATCAAACTCCCATTTTGTGGCAAGATAATGTGAAAAATGAATAATACTCTTTTCTACTGCACTGTATTCCTTTTCAAAAAAGTATCGGTGCATTCTTTCTGCAAATTTTCCATTGTCAATTTCTATTATATCATCATGCAACTGTCCTTCTACCCAGATGTTAATCTTGTCCTCCATCTGCTTTTTTAACTGATGATAAACAGGCGGCTTGATATCAGTAAGAATTGCTCTTTGAAGATATTCAAAAATTATGCCTTCAGCAAGCTTACTGTAATCAACATTTGCCCCCGCTTCTTCATGACATTTTGCCAGACAATAAGCATAAAATGTTTTATGTGCTTGTTTATCTATTTCGGTAAATCCGGTAAATGGTCTTATATGATCGTTCCATCTTTGTATTACCGTCGGTTTATGTATCAGTGAAATAAGTGATGATCTTACCATTTTTATTCTCCTTAATAATTCTTTTTAAGCCAGTTAACAAGCAAATCCGCCCATTGTTTAACAGTTTCATCAGCTTTCAAAATTCCAAGTCCGTGAGCTCCTTTTGCAAAGAAATGAGTTTCAGCTTCAATACCATTTTTAAAAAGTTCTTTTGCATATTCCAAACTGAGCATTGCGGGAACACAATCATCTTCCATAGTATGCCAGATAAAAGCTTTAGGTGTTTTTTCACTAATATTGCAAACAGGACTCAGCTTGCGGCAAAGTTCCTTATAACGTTTACCAAGAAGATTTATTCCTGTACCTGTATGCCCCTTCTGTCCTTGATATTTTCCAAAGAGTTTAGTGACTCCATAACAAATCACCTGTCCGTCAGGAATAAAAGATTCCTTGTCCACAGCATCATATCCTTCGTTTTCAAACTTCTCAAAATAAGTACAGAGGCTGGCAGCAAGATGTCCTCCTGCCGAAGAACCGATTACAACAATCTTTTTCTTATCAATTCCATATTTATCAGCATTGTAACGCACATATCTTACAGCACGTCTTGCATCGGTTAAAGTGTATTTGTAATCTTCGGGTTTTACAGTATATTCCACAACAAAAGATGAAAACCCGTTTCCCGACAAAAATTCGGCATAACCTTCACCCTCGTGTGTAGCCCTGTGAGTATATCCTCCTCCGGGAAATATTATTGCAGCGACATCAGACACTTTATTTTCAGGCTTATAATACTTTATTACCGGAATTTCATCTCCCTGATGCTTATTTAATTCAATCAATTCATTATACATTAGTCTCACCTCAATTTAGTTTAACTTCAATTATTGTAACATAATTAAAATTTATTTGCAATAAGTAATAAAATAATATATAATGTCCTAAAAGGAGGTACTTAATATGCTTACAGATAAACAGCAAATGATTTTTGATATAATAAACAAATTCATTGAAGAAAACGGCTATTCTCCAAGTATCAGAGAAATATGTACTGAAGCAAAATTAAGTTCTCCTGCTACAGTTCACCAGCATGTTAAGCTTTTAAAGCAAAAGGGTTATTTAAGCAGCAATGGTAACAAAAAAAGAGCTATTATTAATCCTAAAAAAAACACATACAAAGAAATCCCGCTCATAGGAACAATAACTGCAGGAACTCCGATTTTTGCTTATGAAAATATTGAAGATTACTACTCCATTCCAACATCTATGGCAAGGGGGAAGGATATGTTTATGCTTACTGTCAAAGGAGATTCAATGATCAATGCGGGAATTTTTAACAATGACAAAGTAATTGTTGAAAAAAGAGAGTATGCTGAAAACGGAGAAATTGTTGTTGCTCTGTTGGAAGACTCTGCTACCGTCAAACGTTACTTCAAGGAAAATAACAGAATAAAGCTCCAACCCGAAAATGATAATTATAAACCAATATATGCAGAAAACGTACATATATTAGGAATAGTAACCGGTCTTTTCAGGGAATTTTAAAAGGGGATGTAAAAAAAGTCCGGAACGCCAAAAGG
>CAZMHL010000162.1:0-4613 GCA_964566065.1 uncultured Eubacteriales bacterium | reverse complement strand
AAGGTTGCAAAAAAATGCAACCTTCTGTAAAACTCCGTTAAGGACATCACGCTATTTCACACCTGTTTTTTTATACAACATAAAACAATATACAAAACATCTGTAATATACTTGCCAGAACCACAAATAAGTGGAAAATTGAATGAGCATATCTTTTGTGCTTGTATTTGTAGTAAATAAGTGCGCCGATGGTGTAGCTTATTCCGCCTGCACCAAGAAAGGCAATTCCGCCCCAGCCTACCATCTGAATTGTCGGCTTGATTGCAAAAATTATGCACCAGCCCATAACAAGATAGCATATTGCGGAAAATGTGCGGTAGCGGTGCAGGTCAATGGCATTAAGAGTAATGCCAAGTGCCGCCGCTGCCCATACAATGCCGAAGATGGTCCATCCAAGCAATGGATTGTATTCTCTTAATGACACAAGGCATATAGGTGTATAGGTGCCGGCAATTAAAATGAATATGGAGCAATGGTCTATAATTCTAAAAATCCTTTTTGCCATCAGCTCAGGATTAAGTCCGTGATAAATGCTTGACATGGTGTAAAGAATTATCATTGATGCTCCGTAAATTGCGCTTCCCACAACGCCGTAAACGTTGTGGTGTATCGCAGCGAAAATAACGCAAAGTGCAAGAGCGGTAATGCCTACCGCACCTCCCACAATGTGGGATACCATATTAAAAATTTCTTCTCCTTTTGTGTAAAAGGGCATTTCTCTGTCTTTAAGCTTTTGTCTTGCCATAATTCAACCTTCTTTGTTTTTGATAACTTATCATCTGGTATTGAATACTATATCATATTTCAGGAAGAATGTCAACGGGAGTTTTGTCACATTTTGTCCGGGGGGTTCGATTCCCTCTGATTTTTCACAACAAAAAAAGATGCCAAAAGGCATCTTCTTTTATTGGTGCAGGTGGTGGGAATCGAACCCACACGGTATCACTACCACAGGATTTTGAGTCCAGCGCGTCTGCCAGTTCCACCACACCTGCAAGGTTACTAAAATATAATATCATAACAAGCTGAAAAAGTCAAGAAATTAAGCGGTAATTATATAAATTTATTTTGCAGATTTATAAAGTCATCTGTCATTTTTGTAAGGGTTTCTATGTATTCTCTGCCTTCTTTCAGCTTTAAAATATTGTTCATTACTTTTTTGACATTTAAAACAAAATCTTCTTCAAGCTGTTCAGTTTTAAGGCTTCGTGCCAGAGGGCACATTTTCTTTGCCATGGGATTCATAATAAGGTCAAGCCCGCCGTCTTTAAGGTATGGCGTAAGAGGAAAAATTCTGCAGGCAAGGGGTCTTAATTTTCTGTCGCAGGGCTCATTGCAGAAGAAAATTTTAAACTGCTTTTCGCCGTAGGATACGCCATACTCTTCAACCTGACCAAAAGATGCGTTATTAAGCATATATTCCTCAAAAGGAAAGAGCAACATTCCTGTGCGTTCATCAGCTTCTTCCTTGCAGCAGGCTTTGTCACACAAAATTCCGCAGTCCTTTGAAAGAGGAGTTACATTTTCAAGCATTTTGTATAATCTTATATAAAATTCAACGGGAGTCATAGTTTAATTCCTTTCAAATATGGCGCAAACCCAGTCGCCTTTCTGGTAATCTTTAATGAGTTTGAAGCCGTTTTCGCTGATTTTGTCAAGAACCTCGTCTTTTCTTGGAGCAATAATTCCCGAAACAACAAGGATGCCGTTGTCGGTTAAGAAATCACCGAAAATTCCGCTCATCGCTTTTAAAACATCTGCAACTATGTTTGCAAGAATAATGTCGTATTTTTTAAAACCGATTTTTTCTCTTAATTCTTTATCTGAAATAATGTCGCCGAGGAAAAGCTCAAATTTATCATCCGAAAAGTCGTTCTTTTCAATGTTTTCTCTTGCAACCTTAATGCTGTTTTTATCAATATCAACACAGGTCAGGTGTTCAGCTCCCGTAAGAAGTGCACCGATAGAGAGTATTCCGCTACCGCAACCCAGGTCAATAACGTTTTTGCCTTTCATATCAATGCTTTCAATCAACTCAAGGCACATTGACGTGGTTTCGTGAGTTCCCGTACCGAAGCTCATACCCGGGTCAATTTCAATAATTTTTCTTCCGTCTTTGTTGTCAACATCCTCCCAGGAGGGCTTTATAAGAAATTTTTTGCCGATTGTAAAAGGCTTGAAATACTGCTTCCAGTTGTTCTCCCAGTCTTCTTCCTTGAGATTGTTGAGAGTGATTTCAAGAGAACCGTATTTTCCCTCTTTTTTAAGCTCGTTCAAGAGAAGCTTTAAAGAGGTCAGGGTGTCTGCACCTTTTTCATTGTCCTCAATGTACAAAATAACCTGGGTGTCGCAGTTTTTAAGGTACATCAGGCTTTCGTCAACGTAGTCCCAGTAAACTTCTGTTCCCTCTAAAAATCTGTTGAAATCGTCGGCATCCTGAATCTGAATTCCCGAAATGCCGATGTTTAAAAGCTCGGCGGTAAGAACCTCAACACCCTCTTTGTTGGTTGTAATTTTAATTTCGTTCCAATTCATAAAAAATCTCCATTCCGTTGCCATATATCCAAATAATAATTTAATCTCAAAAAAATGGTCTGATTTATTTTAACATAAATCAGACCGAATGTAAATTATTTAAATGCATTCTTTACCTTTTCAAAGAAAGATTCTTTGTTGGTGTTGTTTTTCATATCCATATCCGCAAAGGTTTTAAGAGCTTTTTTCTGTTCCTTAGAAAGATTTTTGGGGACATCAACAACAACTTTGAAAATGTGGTCGCCCTTGCCCAGAACTTTTTTAATGCCCTTACCCTTAATGGTAAAGCTTGTTCCCGTCTGTGTACCCTCGGGGATTTTGAATTCAACATTACCGTGAATGGTTGGAATCTGAAGCTCTCCGCCGAGTGCCGCATCAGCAAAGGAAATAGGAACGGTGCAGTGAACGTTTGCACCCTCTCTTTTAAAGATTGCATGAGGACGGATTCTTATGCCGATAAGCAAATCACCATAAGGTCCGCCGTTTGAACCTGCATTACCAAAGCCTCTTTTCTGGAGGTACTGACCGTGATCAATACCCTCGGGAATATCAAGCTTGATTTTCTTGTTTTTCTGTAACTTGCCGTTGCCTGAACATGCAGGGCAGTGTTCTTTAATGGTTTTGCCTTTACCGCCGCAACGTGTACAGGGCTGTGACGTCATAATGTTACCGAGCATTGTTCTCTGCATTCTCTTAACCTGACCTGTGCCTTTACAGTCGGGACAGATTTCAGGGGAGGTACCTTTTTTGGCACCTGAACCGTTACAGTCGGTACAAAGTTCAACCCTTTTAAAGGAGATTTCTTTTTTGCAGCCGAAAGCTGCTTCTTCAAAAGTAAGGTCTGCAACAATTTCAATGTCGCTACCCTGACGCGGAGCATTGTTTCTTGCGCTGCTTCCGCCGAAACCGCCGCCAAAGAAGGTGTCGAAAATGTCACCGAAACCGCCTGCATCAAATCCGCCGAAGCCGCCAAAACCGCCTGCACCGCCTGCATTGTAGCTTGGGTCAACTCCTGCAAATCCGAACTGGTCATATTTAGCTTTTTTATCGGGATTTGAAAGAACTTCGTAAGCTTCGTTAACTTCCTTGAACTTTGCTTCAGCTTCTTTGTTTCCCGGGTTCATATCGGGGTGATATTTTTTTGCCATGGTACGGAATGCTTTCTTTATATCCGCTTCCGAGGAATTTTTCTGTACCCCGAGAACTTCGTAGTAGTCTCTTTTATTTTCTGCCACTTCAAATTACCTTTCTGTAAAGCTATAAGGGGATGTGAAAATCCCCTTTTGCCTTTTAATCAATTATTCGTCAACAACTTCGCCGTCAGCCTCGTTTGCGCCCGGGTTTGCACCCTCTGCGCCCGGCTGTCCCTGAGCCTGCTGATAGAGTTTTGAAGAAATTTCGTAGAATACTTTTGTAAGTGATTCTGTAGCAGCTTTGATTGCAGCAGTGTCTGTGCCTTTAAGAGCCTCTTTAACCTTGTCACATTCTGCAGTAATCTGTGCTTTTTCTTCTTCTGAAATTTTATCTTTTAATTCTTCAAGTGATTTTTCTGTCTGGTAAACAAGTGAATCAGCCTGATTTCTTACTTCAATAGCTTCTTTTTTCTGTTTGTCTTCTTCAGCAAATTTTTCAGCTTCTTTTACAGCTTTGTCGATGTCTTCGTCAGAAAGATTTGTTGAAGCTGTGATTGTGATTTTCTGTTCAGCACCTGTACCAAGGTCTTTTGCAGAAACATTTACAATGCCGTTTGCGTCAATGTCAAAGGTAACTTCAATCTGCGGAACACCTCTTGGAGCAGGAGCAATACCTGTAAGCTGGAATCTGCCGAGAGTTTTGTTGTCTGAAGCCATTTCTCTTTCGCCCTGAAGAACGTGGATGTCAACAGAGGTCTGGTTGTCAGCAGCAGTTGAGAATACCTGGCTTTTCTTTGTGGGAATTGTTGTATTTCTTTCGATAAGCTTTGTGCAAACACTACCAAGTGTTTCAATACCCAGTGAAAGCGGTGTAACGTCAAGGAGAAGTACGCCGTTAACGTCTCCGCCGAGAACGCCACCCTGAATAGCCGCACCGACTGCAAC
>CAZMHL010000161.1:0-4626 GCA_964566065.1 uncultured Eubacteriales bacterium | reverse complement strand
AAATATGCTTTATTAAGCTTCTGAGAGGTTTTGTTTTTTTAGAAAGTGTCCTCAAGGACACTTCACCTTACAACGGTTTCTTATTTTTTTTTGAATTGTATATTATAAATATTATACCTGTTATAGTTGTTATTAAAGCAACCAACTGAGATATTCTGAAATTATACAGGTACAAGCTGTCGGTGCGGAGCCCTTCTATAAAGAATCGTCCTGTGCCATACCAAATCAGATATGAGAAAAATATTTGTCCATTGAAGCTTTTTCTTTTTTGCATAAAGGATAACAGCAAAAATCCAATTAAATTCCATAAGCTTTCATAAAGAAATGTGGGATGTACACCTGTCAATGCGCCGTTCACATATATCATCATTTTCCACGGTAGATTTGTCGTAGTTCCATAGGCTTCCACATTAACAAAATTGCCCCATCTTCCGATTATCTGACCTATAATGACACCCATTATGCAAATATCAAACAAATTTAATACATTAAGTTTGTTTACTTTGCAATATATATAAGCAGCAAGAACAGCTCCTATAATTGCTCCGTAAATAGCAATGCCACCATTCCATATTGCAAAAATTTCGGTAATATTATCTTTATATTCATCCCAGGAAAAAATTACATAATATAATCTCGCAAACACTATGGCAGTTGGTATGCCGTATAGTGCAATGTCGATAATAGAGTTATAATCTGTAGCGTTCTTTTTTGCCAGAAAACAACAGTAAATTATTGCTAAAATAATTCCTGTCGTTATAATAAGACCGTACCAATATATGTTTTTGCCGAACAGGTTAAATGCTATCGGACTAATATTAAGTTCTATTCCAAGAAGAGGAAAAGCGACGTATTTCATATTATTTCACCTTATCTTCGGTAGAATGACGGATACAACTTTTTTGTTAATTGTCATTGTTTTTATAAATGATTCCACATCTTTTTTTGTAACGTTGTTCATAACATCAATGTGATCAAGTATATTATGTTCGTTGAAGTAGCATTCCATAGCGAATCTTGCTATTGATTCCGGGTTGTTGAAAAGTTTAATATAACTGCTTTTTAACATTTTCATCTGTCTGTTAAATTCATTATCTTCAATTCCGTTGGCAGCAAAGAAGTCTATGTTTTTTTGTATTAAATCACTTAACTCTTCGACATTGTTGCTTTCACCGGAAAGAATACTGTTAACAAATTGTTTTTCACATGAAAATTCAGTAGAAAAGCTATCGTTAATAAATCCTTTATTATACATATCATTGTAAAAAGCACTGCTTTTTCCAAACATTATATCAAGCGCAACTTTACCGACACAACATAAGTGAGCATATTCTTTGCCGGACAAACCGGTTTTATTGCATTTATATCCTATGTTGAAAATAGGGATACTTACATCAAGAGTTTGTGATATATGTGGCTTATCAACTTCTTCCGGTTCTGTTTTTTCATAAATGCTGATGTCGGAGGTCGGATTAATGTTGGTTAGTAATGTGCTTATATATTCAGCAGTTTCATCAGGTTCAACATCTCCGCAAACTGATATTGCCATATTTTTTCCAGCATAAAATTTTGAATAGCATTCGTATAACAGCTCCGGGGTGATTTTCGCAATGGATTCGACAGAGCCTGCAATATCGATTTTAACATTATTAACCTTGTACATTGCAGTGAGCATATTGAAGTACACACGCCAGTCAGGGTTATCAAGATACATATTGATTTCCTGACCTATTATTCCTTGTTCTTTGTGAACATTTTCTTTTGTAAAATATGGCGTTTGCATAAGGTCGGTCAGTATTTTTATATTTTCTTTTATTTTGTCTGTGCAGGTAAAATAGTAAACAGTGTTGTTAAAGGAAGTGTAAGCATTTGCACTTGCACCTGTTTTGGCATACTTTGTAAATGCATCACCATCTTCTGACTCAAACAATTTGTGTTCGAGAAAATGCGCTACACCATCAGGTAAATTAACATCTTCACCGGTTGAATTATCTTTGTAACAGTTGTATACTGAACCGAAATTGGTTCCAAACATTACAGTTGTTTTGGAAAAAGCTCTTTTTGGTGAAATAATTATTTTCAGACCTGAATCGTGAGTATATATATAGTTCTTTTCCTTAAGTAATTTATTTTCTGTTATTATCGGTTTCATTTAAAGGTCTTCTCCTTTCAAAAAGTAAACAGTATCAAGGTGTATGCTCTTTGATGCTTTGACAATATCAGATTTCGTTACACTGTTAATGTTTGAAATAAAATCATCTATAGCAATTTTGCTGCTTCCAAGTGATTGAGATGTATAGAAAGAAATTTGTGAGCTCAAGCTGTCGTTTATTGCAGAATATCCTGTTGTAAGTGCTGATTTTGAGTATGCGATTTCTTCTTCTGTAATGTTACCTTCAATAATGTTCTGCAATTGTTTATTTACTTCCTCGACAGTAAGGTTGTATTTATCAAATTCAATTCCGCAATTAACAAGAATCAAACCTTTAAAAGAATTATATCCGCTGCCTGCGTAATAGGCAAGAGATAGTTTTTCACGAACATTAAGGAAAAGTTTTGAATGTGGTGCACCGCCGAACAAATTGTTTAATACAAGCATTGCAAAATAAAGCTCGTGTTCTCTGGTTATATCCGAACGGTATCCGATAGTGAGTTTTCCCTGAGTTATATCTGCGGCTTCCGAAATATATTCCGGTTCTTTTTTATAACCGCCAAAAGAAATTTCAGGGAGCTTATGAGAGATAGTAGGTGTAGGGAATACGGACTCGATTTTCTGTATTATTTCTGTGTCGTAATTTCCACACACTATTATTTTCATTTCTGATGTTTCAATGAAAGTTCTGTAATATTCGTACAGATTCGCACCATTAATATTTTCCAAATCTTCGGTATAACCATATTCGAATATGCCATATGATTCATTTTTGTACATTTCTTCTATCAGTCTCTTTTTTGCATATTCTCTCTTGTCATTTTTTACAGACTCAATAAGTTCTTTAAGATTTTTCTTTTCAGTTTCAACATATTTTTCGGAAAATGCATTATTGGTGACAAAAGGGGAATAAATAACATCGTTTAATAAGTTTATTGATTCCTCAAAAGGGTGTTCGCTTTCGGTGAATGAATCCGAAATTGTAGAGATATAAAAAGAAATTACATGTGTATCTCCGCATTTTTTGACATCAAAATTTAATACCGCGCCGTACAGTTCTTCGAGGTATTGGTTTAAATCACGGGTGTTTGGGATTCTGTTACAACCTTGTTTTAAAACAGCAGGAAGCAGTGCATTATATGTTACCTCATCTCTGGAAAGCTTTCTGTAAAAATTAACAGAAATCGCTGCAGTTTTAAATTTTGAATCATATACAGAAAGAATTTTATCTTTGTTCATCTTTAAAGTCCTTTCAAAACTATTTTAATAAGTTTTCAACTATTTTATATACATTCCCGGCTCCTATAGTTATGATAATCCTATTTTCACCTGCAATGTTTTTCAAATACTCTTCTATATCTTCGGTATTTTTGATGTAAGCAGCTTTTACGCCTCTGTTAGTGAGTTTTCTTGCCAGATCTTTTGAAGATACAGTACCGTCATTTTTTTCTCTTGCAGCATATATATCCGCTAAAATCACCTCATCTGCATCATAAAAAGATTCCGCAAATTCATTTAAAAGAGCTTTTGTTCTGGAATATGTGTGAGGCTGAAAAACAGCTATAATTTTGTCAGCATTCATATTTTTACACACAGATAATGTGGCTTTGATTTCTGTAGGGTGGTGTGCATAATCGTCAATTACGATTGCTCCGTTATACGTGCCTTTGATTTCAAATCTTCGTGCAGTACCACCAAACTTTGCAAGTCCTTCCTGAACCTGCTCAAAAGTACATCCTTGAGATATACACAATGCAGCAGCTGAAAGGCTGTTCAATACATTGTGTTTTCCCGGTACGTTAAGAACGATTCTTCCAAGGCTTGATCCGTTATAACATAAATCGTATGAGTATGCACCGTTATCATTGATGATAATGTCAGCAGGGGAATAGTTGTTTTTTTCACTCATTCCATAGGTGATTATATTGCAATTTACATCAGAAACAGCTTTGGATATATTTTCATCTTCACCATTTATTACCAATGTTCCGTTTTGCGGGATAAGTTTGCAGAATTTGTTGAATGACGAAATAATGTGATTTATATCCTTAAAATAATCAAGGTGATCTTCGTCAATGTTAGTAATAATTGCTTTTGTCGGGTAAAATTTAAGAAAGCTTTCTACATATTCACAGGCTTCGGTAACAAATACATCATTTGAACCTATTTTTATGTTCCCGTCTATGTTTTTAAGTTCACCGCCTATAAGTACAGTAGGATCAAAGTCGGTTTCCAACATAATCAAAGCTACCATTGATGTGGTTGTGGTTTTTCCGTGTGTTCCGCTTATGCAACAGCAATCCTTGTAATTTTTCATAAGTTCACCGAGAAAAACAGAACGTTCAACAGTTGGAATGTTTTTCTCAAGTGACGCTATATATTCAGGATTGTTCTTACTGATTGCAGCTGTGTATACAACTAGATCTGCATTTTTGACATTGTCTTCGCTATGTCCGATTGTAATTTCTGCTCCG
>CAZMHL010000160.1:0-4706 GCA_964566065.1 uncultured Eubacteriales bacterium | reverse complement strand
TATGCAACAGGGTCAAGATACCGAAGAGCAATATCCTCAAGTTCCCATTTCATTTTTGAAATACCAAGCCTGTGCGCAAGAGGAGCGTAAACATCCAGAACCTCTTTTGCCTTTTCTCTCTGCTTATCCTCGCGCATACTTTTAAGTGTACGCATATTATGCAGTCTGTCGGCAAGTTTTATGATTATAACTCTTATATCATCCGCCATTGCAAGGAACATTTTTCTTAAATTCTCTATCTGCTGTTGTTCCTTACTTTTGCTTTTGTATGGTATTTTTTCAAGCTTTGTAACACCCTCTACAAGAGAGGAAACCTCTTTTCCGAACTCTTCAACCATTCTCTCGGTTGTATATTCCGTATCTTCAACAATATCGTGAAGAAGTCCTGCCGCTATTGTTTCGCTGTCCATTTCAAGTTCAGCAAGAATCAGGGCTACCCTGTACGGATGCATAAAATAAGGTTCACCCGAATAGCGGAGTTGTTCGCCGTGAGCTTTTTTGGCAGTATTGTATGCCTGTTCTATAAGTTTTTCATTGGCATTGCTGCTGTACTTTTTAACTTTTTCAATAAGTTCAAGACATTCTTTGTCCAATCTGCTCACCTACTTTATATCTATAATACGAAGCTGAACGCTTCTTACTCCTCTGAATTCATTGATATCGAGGCACGCCATAACGGAAATCACATCGTTAAAAGCGATTTTATTATCTGTGCCGAATCCGAAAGCAACTGCACCTACGGACACCCCGTCCTTTAAGAGCTGAAGTTTAAGATGCTGCTTTTCGCTTCCTATCTGCAAAACTCTCTGCACGGTCATATTATTTATAAAAAACACCGGCTGACTGTTTCCCGTGCCGAAAGGCTGCATTAACTGAAGTTCTTCGGCAATTGCCATATTCAGGTGTCTGCCCCTCATTTCGCAATCTGCGACTATGGTTGAAACAGACATTTCTTCGGTAAGATTTGTCTTTGCATATTCATTTATTTTTTCTCTGAACGAGTCAATATTTTCATATTCAAGTGTAAGACCTACCGCAAGCTCGTGTCCGCCGAAAGAAACAAGCTCTCCTTTGGAATAGTCAAGGGCATCATAAATTGAAAAACCGTTGACACTTCTTCCCGAGCCTTTATAAAGTCCGTCTGTTCCCTCGGAAATAAGTATGCAGGGTTTCATATACTTTTTGGCAAGTCTTGAAGACACAATACCAACCACGCCGTGATGCCAGTTTTTATTGCAAAGAACAATAACCTTATCATCATTGCCTTTTTCTTCAAGCATTTTTACAGCTTCGTCAAGTATTTCTGCTTCTATCTTCTGTCTTTTTATATTATATTCATTCATTTCATTGGCGATAGCGTAAGCCTCGTCATAGGTGTTTGCAAGAAACAGCGAAATTGCTCTTGACGCATTTTCAAGTCTGCCTACCGCATTGATTTTCGGAGCAAAAACAAAACCGATTTTAGAAGCATTTATACTTTCTGCTTCTATCCCCGACACGTCAAGCAAAGCCTTTATGCCGTAATTTGCCGTATTCTTGATTTTTGCAAGTCCTGCATTACAGATTATTCTGTTTTCGTCAGTAAGAGGAACAATGTCTGCCACAGAGCCTATCATTGCCAGTTCTGAATATCTGTCCATTGTTTCCGCGTATGAATATTTATCCTTTAAAAGTGCCTGAGCAAGTTTAAGAGCCACACCAACGCCTGCAAGGTAATCAAAGGGATAACTGCATTCTTCCTGTTTTGCATCTATTACAGCAACGGCATCAGGAACAATCCCGGAACATTCGTGATGATCTGTTATTATCATTTCAAGCCCGAATTCTTTTGCATATTCACATTCTTCAACTGCGGTAATTCCGCAGTCAACAGTTAAAATAAGTTTTGTGTTTCTTTCTTTAATCAAATCCACAGATGCTCTGGAAACACCATAGCCCTCGGTTTCCCTGTCGGGAATATAGTAATCCACCACGCCGCCAAGTTCTTCAAGACAGGAAACGAGAAGCGCACAAGAGGTGACACCGTCTGCGTCATAGTCTCCGAACACGGTTATTTTTTCTTTAAGGCTGATTGCTTTTTTAAGTCTTTCCACAGCCTTATCCATATCTTTCATAAGAAAGGGGTCATAAATTCCTGATGCGTCTTTATCAATATATGCCTTTGCGCTTTTTGCATCAAAACCGCGCACCGCAAGTATTGCAGACACTATTCTGCTTGTTCCGAGTTCATTTGTTATTTCGTCAATTTTTTCCACGGGCGGAACTTCGGATACTATCCACTTTGTTGTCATATCAGGCAACTCCTTTCTCAAAAATTAATTAAAGTATATTATAGCAAATTCAGACAAAAAATTCAAGGTTTTCAACGTAATAGGGATGCACTTTTTTATAATTTTCTTTTGCCGTATCGGGAAGGCTCAATTCCTTGCCTGAAAAACGTGCTCCGTTGCAGATGATTTCCCCGAATTTTCCGTTTATCCCCTTAAAGCAGTCTGAAATATTTTTCTTTACAATCACATCCGTGAAATATATACCCAGACCTTTTGCACACAAAAGAGACATTTTCCCGTATTTCTTTGATTTTATGTCAAAAGCTTTTCCTTCAATGAGGTTTATACCGTCTTTTTCACAGAAAAGAGTAACATATCCCGAAAACATATCTCTGCTGTGCTTTATTACAAAAGCATCGCAATTGTCATAAGCCTTAAGCTTTTCTATGTGGTTTTCATAAAGCTCGAAAGGCACTCTGCTTATAATTTCAACATCCGACGGTTTTTGTTCTGTCAGTGCCGAAAACAAGCCGTCTCTTTTCAGCTTCACAGCCATTAAAAATTTGAATATTTCCCCGGAAATTTCCGCAGGTGAAAGGATTGCATTTTCGGGCATATAATCATATTCACAGTCAAAGTTAACTTTTTTCACTTCAAACGGTGAAAGGTACCCGCAAAGGAAAGTGAGCACATCTTTCTTTGTGTTTTCAAACCTTCCGCCGCAGGATACGACTGTTCTTGCTTCATAATCTTTATCACACACGTTTTGAGCTATATTATTTTTTTCAAGCTGAAGCATTATCTGTGAGGTTATTTTTTCTTTTTCGGTTTTATCGTCACATATAATTTCAAGCTTAAACCTCACGTCAGGCACCGGCAGTTCCGGTGCCGAAGGATTATATTCAATTCCGGAAAGAGCGAACAAATCGGGTCTTACCCTTTTGGTAAGCTCAATTGATTTTTCATTCCTGAATTTATCAATTTCTTTCTGATTTCCCGAAAGAAGAACGTCGGGAACCTTACGGTTATGGAAAACAGCAGGTCTTGTATACTGCGGATATTCCAGAAGTCCGTTGTAATGAGATTCATCTTCGTAGCTTACGTCGGAGGAAAGCACTCCCGGAACAAGTCTTGAAACCGCATCGGTAACAATCATTGCGCCGAGTTCTCCGCCGGTCAGAACAAAATCACCGATTGAAAGCTCATAATCACATATTTCATCAATAACCCTCTGGTCTATCCCCTCATAGTGTCCGCAGATAAGAACAATGTGTTCTTCCTTTGCAAGCTCTTTTGCAATGCTCTGGTTAAACACTCTGCCTCTCGGGGACATATAAACCGTTTTCGGGCGTTTTTGCGCACTTTCAAGAATGTCTTCATAGGCATAACAAAGGGGTTGAGTTTTAAGGAGCATTCCTGCCCCGCCGCCGTAGGGATAATCATCCGCTCTGTTATGCTTATCAAGTGTGTATTCTCTTATATTTATATAATTAAGTTCAATAATCCCCTTCTGCTTTGCGCGTCCGAGAATACTTGTATCCAAAACAGAAGAAAAAACTTCCGGAAAAAGTGTAAGAATATCAATTTTCATTATACCAATCCCTCCGGAAGTTTTACTTTTATTATTTTATTTTTAATATCAATTGACAAAATATTTTCCTTTACGGCAGGCAAATAGATTGTCTTGCTTTCTTCTGATGTAATTTCATACACGTCAGCACCTGCGTTAGGCATAACGTAGGTAACTTTACCAAGCATTGTGTCATTTTCAAACACACTGCAGTCTATTAAATCGGCAACATAGTAGGTGTCATCAGGCAATTCTTCAAACTGCTCTCTGTGGCATTTTAAAATGCAGTCTCTTAAGTTTTCTGCATCAGAAACAGAATCTATTCCTTTCAGTTTCAGAACAACATTTGCTTTCTGATACTGAACCGAAGAGATTCTATATTCCTTTTCATTCACTATTACCGATTCTATTTCCTCAAACACTTCAGGATAATCAGTCCATGGGATGACTTTGACTGCGCCGCGCAACCCATGGACATTACATACCTTACCTATTTCAAGCTGTTTCATAGCTTACATTATATCAACAGCGATTTTCTTTCCGCCGCTGACAGTGTTTGATTTCATAATTGTTCTGATGGCATGAGCTATTCTGCCTCTTTTGCCTATCACCTTGCCCATATCATCCTTTGCAACATAAAGCTGAAGAACTGTAAGATTTTCTTTTTCTACAGTTTCAACTCTTGCTTCATCAGGATTATCGACAAGAGATCTGGCAATTTCCAAAAGTAATTCCTGCATATCTGTCTCCTGATTATTTAATTACATCAATTTTTTTGAGCATAGCTTTAACAGTATCTGTAGGCTGAGCTCCGTTTTTAATCCATTCTGCTGCTCTGTCTGCTTTGATGTTGATTGTTGCAGGAT
>CAZMHL010000159.1:0-4721 GCA_964566065.1 uncultured Eubacteriales bacterium | reverse complement strand
GTATCAAGTCCTTTCATTTCCGCATAAGTATCAAGCTCATTAAAATAAGATACACGAAGTGCAAGATAAGTATTGAATATTCCGGGTGTGGCGAATTTCCACTGATTGGAGGTATTGATATTTTCGATTCGTGGTACGAATCGTACGGAATAATCAACAAATCATTACTCGAATGTTAAAGAATGGAAAAACTGCCGAACAAATTGCAGAATTTTGTGATTATGATATTGAACAGATTTTAGCTATACCAAAAAGGCTCCTTTTCAATGTCATCAAAATACTTTTTATTATTATCTGAAAAACTCAAAATCAACCCCATTTTTCTAATATTATCTATCCATTGATAAATCATTGTACGATTATACTTATTTTTTCCATTTTGATCCTGTGCTTTTTCCAATGCTAATGCCAACAATGCATATTCATTATCTAAATATGTAGAAAATATGCCTTGATCATCTGTATTAACACACACTGGGATTTGAGGACAAGCCATTAATTCTTCCGGTAAAACTGTTAATCCTAAATTGTAAAACTTAAAAATCGGATGTTTTTCATATCTTTTAAATGTACCAATTAAATAATTTGATGTAGGATTTGTCTCAATTCCAATACCCAAACTTCCAATCCATTGCTGCATCTTCTCCTGCACTTCTTTAATGCACATTATCATACGATGACCTAATCTAATTTCGATAACTTTTTTTCCTTCCTTTTTTACACTACTGCCATAATGATACAAGTAATATAAATACGCACTTTCCGGATTATAGCGAATCCTATAATCCTCCGGATATGTCTTATTTACTGCATAACGATTCCACTCCGAAAAATCATCCGGTTCTTCATAATATCCATTTTTATAGCATTCTGGATTATCTCCACGAAGTTTCCATGCCGCATAATATTCTGACATCCGAAAATAGAAATGTGAATTACAATAACCCTCCACTATCTTCGAATCACTCAAATTTCTCATTCGAAAATATTCTCTAGCCTCTTTTATTGTTGCATCAAAAACATTATCACAAATATTATTTCCATATATTTGTCGAAAATATTTATTATACTCCTGTTCAATAAGAAGCAATAAATCGTCATACCCTGTTAATTCAAACTTCTTAATACGATAATACAACCACACAAGATTATCTAAATAATCCTGCTGACTAATTAAAATTTTCTTTTTCTTAATTTTATAATACTCCTCTATATCCTCTCCCAAAGCAAGGGCATGTCCAAGACGGGAACCATTTCCTAAACGCAGATAATAAATAGCTTCATCAATTGCACGAAGCCCATCCAAAACATCCATATAGTCTTCCCCTATATGATATGTCATACCTAATTGCTGTGGAGAATCTTCTGCTTTTCTCCAATTCATATATACAATATGATTACTTAAATATCGAAATGTCTGAGCAAAGACTTCTGGTCTGCAGCCAATTTCTTTTGCGCATGCATCAATTCCCCGGACACGCTTTGCTTCTTTGGGATATTTTTCACGAAACTCAGCAACTGCTATTGCCTGTTTTCTTAGTTTATTCCGCTTTTCATAATGTCTGCAAAAAATATCACTTGCCGAATATTTTTCATTATCTTTTTCTTTTACAAAATGAAACACATAAAAATACTTTTGTTGTAACATTTTATCATTTCCAAGCATTTTATCAAATTTTCGTATATAATTACGGTTCCCTTCTGCAGTAACTCTCGGAGTAATTCTAGCTTCTAAATACAATAGATTCTGATTAATAATCGTACCCTTCACTGCCATACGAATATATAAATCTTCATAGATTGTATCCTCTATAAAATTCTCTTTCCTGTCTTGATATTTTGCAAAATTATCAAACCCAATATTTGCATTGGTTTGTACCAGTTCCGAACGCAACGTTTCTTTAATAACTAAATATGCATAAAACATATTATAATATTTTTTTAAAGATTTACCTTTTGAAAAAATCAATTGAAACATTCGATACATAAACCACCGTTCACCTGAAAGAATCACGTTTACATTTTTTTCTTCACTATCATGTTCATACTCATTGCATATTGCATAATCAAATACTTTATCTTTAGAATTTCTGCAAACACAAAACTCTTTTATATTATTTTGTATAATATTTCTATAGAATAAAATTTCATCGTTTGATTTCAACAAATTTTCAATAAAATTGTCTATTTTTCGCTCTCTTAATTCTAAATCTTCTGCGACATCTTTCTTATTTTTATCCTTGTTCGCATCTTCATTCTTATCTTTGCTTTCCTCTTCCTTTTTATCTTTATTCGTATTCTCTTTTTTATTTTCAAGAAACTCTTCTTCTAAAATAAAAGGTTTATTTACTAATTTTGAAAACAAAAAACAACGAATCAAAGCTGCTTTCAAATAAGATACATATAAATGTTCTTCCTCCATCTCTGTACTATAATGTACTTGTAATCTTTTCTTACTATATTCATCAATACAAGCCTTAAATTTTCCACTTAGCACATTATTCATCATACTAATCCATGATAATGGAAACTGAGGTGCAGAACCCTTTAAATGAAAGTGATTATCAGCCATTCCCTTTGAAAGAATTCGATTTAAATAAACATTATTATGCCTAATTACTGGTCGCCATGAAAATTCTCTTTTTCTATTAATCTGCTGAATATCCTTAAATGCTAAAAACGCCGTCGTAAAAACATCCTCATCCAATTCATGCGATGCCATTCTCCATCTCATCATATGCTCATATTGACATACAGGCTCACCATCAATTTCTTGCAATGTCCTGACTGCAAAAATTAAAATTGCATCAAAAATATTAAAACTTTCTCTTTCCTCCCAATCCTCTCTACTATTTCTCTGAAATCCCTTAAAATGATCTGCTCTTTCAACATATTCATTTGTAATATAATAAAACAAACTTTCCAATTCGTCATTGGTATAGTTTTTGACATAATATACGGCAAGTTGGACAAATTTTTCCATTGTAATTTTATCATATTGAATTTTATTGCTTAGAATCTCCTTTGGAGGAATTTTACTTAAAACAATGCTTAATACGGTATGTAAATTATTCATTTAATTACACTCCCATATCCCATTCTTCATCATCAAGAAAATCATCTTCTTTTAAATGCTTACTAATGGTTTTTTCTAATAATTCTAAAAATCCCTCTTCTTGACCTACTATTTTTTTTACTAATGGAAATTCAAAAAATCTTGTACTATAATCTGTTGTTCCATCTTTAAAATAATCATCTAAACATCTTTGTACTATGTTAAAACAATCAACAAATATAGATTTAATATCCCTAACATATGATTTCTTTTTTATTTCAACTTTCAACGTTTCTCCCAAATATTTCACAAATTCCATATCATTTATTGGTAGAAGCAGTTTATTTGAGTATTTTTCCAACTCTGGAATAATGCTAATTTCTTCTTTTATTTTCTCCCTATTACTATCTTCATTATCTTTCGAAACTAAAATATCACAGACAGAATTCACAAAATTTTCAACTATTTGCGTTCCAGTCAACATATTTAAAACAAATCCTAAAACAGAAAATGTTCCTTTATAATCTTTATTTAATCTCAATTCATTTTGACTGTTTTCTTTTAGCTTCCATAAATTATTATCTGTATTTAAAACGTGAATTTTATAAAATAATAATATATACTGGATATTTTTTAATTCGCCTATATATTTTCCTTTTTCATTTTCATATTCTGTATAAGTTAATATATTATGTAATTTAAATTCCAAAAATGCTTGTTCTGACGATATCTCTGCTGCTATTTTTTTATAATCAGAATCCTCTTTATCTATTATGCTAATACTAGGTAATATTTTTTCTTCCCAAGTCCCCAATATTCCCCATCTTCCTACTGAATAATAACACAATATTCTTTTAGAAATATTTTTTCTTAATTCATCTGTTCTTGATAATTCTAATTCTATCTTAAGTTGTGTTAATTTGATAGTGAAATAAATCAAACACATAACAACAAACGCCTGACTCTGCTTATCAGTTTTAAAAACATATGATAACAAATAAAAAAACTCTCTATTTAAAACGTTATTGCTATTCTCTTCCTTTTTCCCTATGCTTTCCAGATGTTTCAGTATCATAATTCTCAATTCTCTTATAATAGAATTTACCTGTTGTTTTGGTTCCAGCATTTCAAGCATTTCAAAAATATCCTGTTTTTCTACCGGCAAATACTTCTTACATAAGGAATGAAATATTTCTTCCCAAAAATATTTTATATTAGCTTCATATCCCTTTGATTTATTTTTCCCAACTGGTTGTTCCAAACTATATATTTGAATTACCCAGCTTACTATTTCTCGCAATGTATC
This sequence comes from uncultured Eubacteriales bacterium, assembly GCA_964566065.1. Classification (GTDB taxonomy): domain Bacteria; phylum Bacillota; class Clostridia; order RGIG6154; family RGIG6154; genus CAZMHL01. The sequence goes on along the minus strand of CAZMHL010000159.1, from coordinate 360 downwards.
TGGTGTCAAATATGCAATACATAATCCATTTTTTTCAAAAGTAATATTAAAATAATTTTTCATTTGCTCAGATACTATTTTACATAAACTACCTTTTATTGTTTTTTTCTATTATCTGGAAAAACATAATCGATTTGAATTTCATCCTCCGCAAAATATCTCCATTTATATCCCGATAAAAGCTTTACCTGATTCTGCTTAGGAACCATTTTTTCTAAATATTCTCTTGCTAACTTAACAATATAGTCTTTGTTATAAGCGGTCTTTTCTAATTTATCAAATTCTTTAGAATAATGATTGCAACAAATTTTTTCCAACTGCTCATAATTTGCTGACAATAGCACAATTACATTTGGAATC
>CAZMHL010000158.1:0-4722 GCA_964566065.1 uncultured Eubacteriales bacterium | reverse complement strand
TACTTCAAAACGGCAAGCTAATAGGGGCGGTAACTCACGTTTTTGTAAATGACCCGACACGTGGATATGGAATTTTTATAGAAAACATGCTGGCTGAGGCAGAAAAGATTAAATAGTTAAATTCAAAAGCATCCCGATTATTTTCGGGATGCTTTTGAATACTCACGAGGAGACATTTGACAAAACTTTTTAAAAATTTCACCAAAATTGGAGAGTGATGAAAATCCGGACAAAAAACAAGCTTGGGTTACAGAAAAACCGTTTGCTAAAAGAGTGCGAGCATATCCGATGCGCAATCTATTTAATGCTGAAATGTAGGTTTCTCCGGTACATTTTTTAAATAGTTCGCTGAAATAAGCCGGATGATAGCCAGATAGCACGGCAAGCGTCTGAAGAGTTATTTTTTCTTTAAAATGCATCTCCATATATACAACAGCCTTTTTAATCCCATGATAATGTTCACCATAAAAAGCATTAGGGTATGGATTAGGATTTTTCCTAAAAATGCAGGTTAATATATAGTGCAAAAGCTGTCGTTGACAGTCACCATCTGTACGGTATTCGTGTTCTAATAATTCTGCTGCTTTTATCAGACGTTTTTGTTCATCTGGCGGAAAAGTGTAAGCCTTTTCAGTTTTGGAAAACATAATAAATAAGAGATTCTTTTCATCAATCACTTCTTCATCAAAAGAAATATTGATCAGTTTTATTGCTCTGTCAGTTTCAATATAATGAAAATCGGTTGTTGATAAAAGAAATACATTGTTTGGTGAAATGTCATACTCCACATCATTGATTACATATTTTCCAGCTCCGGATAAAATGATTTCAAGTTCAAAATAACTGTGCCAATGCAATGGATGGTTGCTTGTTACAGCGTGCTCATTAACAACTAAATGCTTTTTGTCAGGGATATTGAGCCTTTGATGCGTTTTTAAAGTATTGATATACACCGCCCCTTTCTCAGTCCAGCCAGATTTATTATACACATAAATTTCATTATTGTAAAGAAAAATCTTAAAAAACCGTATATATTTCCGTGCTTTAAAGTTGTTATTACTTTGTAAATAGTATAAAATAAAATAAAAAACTGAAGGGGTGGATTATGAAAATTATATCCTTAAACGGTAAATGGAACCTTACCGGAAAATCGCAGATTTCGGAAGAAATCCCGATTTCGCTTGAAGCCACTGTTCCCGGATGTGTGCAGCTTGATTTGTCTGAACAGGGATATCTTCCAAAAGACATATACATGGGCGAAAATGTTGTCGCTGCCGAAAAATACGAAAGCTATGAATGGTGGTATGAACGACATTTTCAAGCACCTAACGAAAGAAAAAATGTATTTTTGGTGTTTGAAGGCGTTGACTGCCTTGCCGAATATTTCTTAAACGGTACCAAAATCGGTGAAAGCGATAATATGTTTATTCGTCATGAATTTATGGTGGATGATTTTCTCAAAGACGGAGAAAATGTTTTAACCGTACATATTAAATCTGCCGTTATTGAGGCAGATAATTTTGACTATACCGTAAAAATGTTGAATGGACCTGTTAGGATTGAATCAAGACATATTCGTAAAGCTCCACACAGCTATGGTTGGGATATCATGCCAAGACTTGTAACGGCAGGTCTTTGGCGTGATATAAAACTTGAAATCCGCGACAGTATTTATTTTTCGCAAACCTTTTTTAAGGCAAAAGATGCGGATTGCAGCTTTTTTTACATTTTTGAATTTGACCGGAAAGATTTTAAAGATGTTGAAATTGAGCTGTCTGCTTCTTGTGGCGATGACAGTTGCTTTTCCAAGCGAATTGCGTGTAATAAAAAATCGGGTGTTATGAACTTTCACATCGACAATGTAAAACGGTGGTTCCCTTACGGCTACGGAGAGCCGAATATATATGACGGCACTGCTAAAATTTTCAGTCAAGGAAAGCTTGTGCATGAGGAAAAAATAAGTTTTGGAGTAAGAAGCGTTGAACTTGAAAGACGAGATCCGACAGGTGGCGATGACGGACAATTTCAGATTATTATAAACGGCATTGAAATTTTTTGCAAAGGCTCAAACTGGGTACCATTAGATGCTATGCACTGCCGTGATGCTGAACGCTATGCTCCTGCTCTTGAACTTGTAAAAGATATTGGATGTAATATTTTGCGTTGCTGGGGTGGAAATGTATATGAAGACCATGAGTTTTTTGATTTCTGTGACAGAAACGGAATAATGGTGTGGCAGGATTTTGCTATGGCATGTGCATCATATCCGGAAAATGAAGCATTCAAAAAGAGTCTTGAAAAGGAAGCTACTGCTGTCATTCGTAAGCTTCGCAATCATCCGTCGATTATTCTGTGGGCAGGTGATAACGAGGTTGACAGTTGTACTTCGGCACATAATCCTGACGACAATACATTAACACGTGAAGTGTTGTCCAAATGCGTTGAACTCAACGATATAGGCAGACCTTATCTTCCGAGTTCACCATATATAACCGGCGAAATGTACAATAAAGGGGAAGGGTCACAAGTTTTGGGTTCGCGCCTTGTCGAGGATCATCTCTGGGGTCCGCGAGATTATTTTAAAAGTGATTTTTACAAAAACAACACTGCTCATTTTGTGAGCGAAACGGGTTATCATGGCTGTCCGAGCCTTGATTCCATAAAAAAGTATATTACCCCCGAACGTGTATGGCCTTACAACAACAACTCTGAATGGGTACTTCATTCCAGCGACCAAAACGGAAACGATGCAAGAGTAATGCTGATGGAAAAGCAGGTTCGCCAACTTTTCGGGGAAGTACCGAATGATGCAGATGAATACATTCTTGCTTCACAAATTTCGCAGGCAGAAGCAAAAAAATATTTTATTGAGCGTATGAGAGTTGCACGCCCTGAGAAAACCGGCATCATTTGGTGGAACCTTCTTGACGGATGGCCTCAAATGTCCGATGCGGTGGTTGATTATTATTTTACACAAAAGCTAGCTTATTTTTATATTAAACGTTCTCAGGCACCTTTTGCAGTTTGTGCCGATGAGATTAACAACTGGACGCTTGATTTATATGCCTGTAATGATACACTTGAAACAAAACAAGGTAATTTGACCGTGAAAAATGCTTTGAGTAATGAAATTGTTTGCCAATGTGCCTTTTCTGCCAAGGAAAATACAAGCAATTTAATTACCTCTGTTCCCACATATTATTCCGAACAAAAAATACTTGTTTTCGAGTGGGAAGTAAACGGAGTACAAGGATTTAATCATTATCTTTGCGGCTATCCGCCAATTCCGTTTAAAATGTATAAAGAATTTTTAAAAAAATATAATGTGATGTGATAAAATTATGTATATCCTCGGTTTTGATATTGGAGGAACTAAATGCGCTGTAGTAACTGCTATTTGGGATGGAGAGCAAATAAAACTTTTAAAAAAGGAAAAATGCGCAACCGACCATAGCATATCTCCCCGTGAAATGATAAATAATCTGATCGAACTTGCTGACAGTATTTTGGAAAAAAGACCTGATTTTGTCGGTGTATCCTGTGGCGGACCTTTGGATTCCGAAAAAGGAATAATCTTAAATCCGCCCAATTTACCAAAGTGGATAAATGTTAATATCGTAAGTCAAATCAACCAACATTACAAAGCTCCTGTACAACTTCAAAACGATGCAAATGCCTGTGCTGTGGCTGAATGGTTGTTCGGCAACGGAAAAGGATACAAAAACGTCATATTTCTCACATTCGGAACAGGACTTGGGGCAGGACTGATTTTGGACGGAAAATTATACAACGGAGCAAATGGGAATGCAGGTGAAATAGGTCATATTCGATTGGATTCATCAGGGCCTGTCGGATTTGGAAAAGAGGGTTCGTTTGAGGGCTTTTGCAGCGGGGGTGGAATAGCACAATTGGGGTATTTAAAGGCACTTGAAGCAATGGAAAAAGGAGCGTGTCCTTCTTATTTTAAAAATGGAATGAAACCACAAGACGTTACAGCTAAATCTATAGCCGAAGCGGCAATATCAGGAGATAAAACCGCCCTTGATATATACAAAACCTCAGGTAAATATTTAGGAAAAGGCTTATCAATAATTATTGATATTTTAAACCCCGATGCAATTATAATCGGCAGCATTTTCACACGAAATCAAAACCTTCTTTGGAATGCAACAAAAATTGAAATTGAAAAAGAAGCTTTGCAACCTTCCGTAGACTGTTGTAAAATTTTGCCGTCCTTGTTAGGCGAAAATATTGGTGATTATGCGGCAGTTGCTACGGCACTTTTAGGAGTTGATACTGTATGATTAAAGATTTATTAAGCAGATATCCAAATCTAAACAGTTGCAGCAATGCAATAGTAAATGCAAAAAAAGAATTGATTAAATGTTATCAGTCAGGAGGAAAGCTTCTTCTTTGCGGAAACGGAGGAAGCTGCTCGGATTGTGAACGCATTACCGGAGAGCTTATGAAAGGCTTTTTAAAAACACGTTCCCTGACAGAAGAAAATAAGTTGAAAACGAAAACAAATTACCCTCCCATTGATGATGTAATACTAAACGAACTTCAAAGAGGCTTGCCGGCTATATCCCTTTCTTCTTTTACTGCACTAAATTCTGCCTTTTGCAATGATGTAAATGCTGAAATAGAAGAATACTTTTTCAATTCATAAAATGTTGTCCCCTATTGACAACAGTCGTGAGCGGCAGCCCCATACTTCAAAAC
>CAZMHL010000157.1:0-4727 GCA_964566065.1 uncultured Eubacteriales bacterium | reverse complement strand
ATCCCCGCTCGAATTTTTGTCTAAAAAGTGTTGCACTTGACTTGACAATCTGCCCACGTCCCTTTGCACAAGGGAGGCTGAAACAGCAGCCGCATCTGTGGCGGTAGGGCAAGCTTGCAAGTGTCGAATGTTTCGGTGGACTTTCAGTCCCGCCGGTAATAGCGACTTATAGTCGCAGAGCAAACTACCGGCTTAGCCGGTGGTTATGATTTGTTTTTGTTATAAAGAATCATAAGTCCTTTAAGAAGCAATGCGTCATCAAGGATGATTTTTGATTTGCACAGGGGTACTACAACCTGGGCAAGACCGCCTGTTGCAACAACTGTGCACTCTTCTCCCATTTCTTCGTTGATGTGTTCAATGAGCCCGTCGAGGGCACCTGCATTTCCGTACATAAGACCGCTCTGAATACAGTCTGTTGTATTTGTTCCGATAACCTTTTTAGGTTTGCCGAGAGCAATGCTCTGAAGCTTTGAGGTTCGGTTTACAAGGGCATCGTGGGAAATAACCACGCCCGGAAGAATGCTGCCGCCGATATATTCTTTGTTTTTATTGATAACCGAAACTGTTGTTGCGGTTCCCATATCAATTATAATAAGGGGTGTTTTATATTTTGCAACGCCTGCAACTGCCGAAACAAGAAGGTCGGAGCCAAGCTGTGCAGGGTTGTCAATTTTAATGCTTATTCCTGTTTTAATTCCCGGTTCTACAACCAGAACATCTATTTTTGCGATTTTTTCTATTGCCTGCTTAACGTTGTTTGTAACGGTTGGTACAACCGATGAAATAATTGCTCCCTCAAGCTTCGTGTAATCTGTTTCATACATTTCAAATGCGGTTTTCATCATTGAGGCATATTCAAGCCTTGTTGCAATGTGATTTGTGGAAATTCTTTCAATGAAAACCACTTCACCGTTGTCAATGCAACCTAAAACAATCTGGGTATTACCGATATCTACTGCAAGAACCATAAGCTTATCTCCTTATAACTTTCATAATCTGAACGATAGCAGGTGCAAAAATAATGTTTATTGCAAGTTCAGCCAGGAAGTTTCCGCCTACAAGAACGAAAATGATATAATGTCCCACATCGCTTCCGCCTGCCCACATTGTAATTGTTTCCATAAAGAACAAAAGACATCCCAGCAAAAATACACCTGTGTTTACCAGAGGACAGATAACTGCCGCAACCATTGTTGCAAGATAGTTGTTTTTTGAAAGCTTGCTTATTCCTTTAAATGCAAGTCCTGCAAAAAATCCGCAAGCCATACCTTTAAGAAGAACCGTTATAACAGTTCCAATAACATTTACGGCTAAAAATGTCCCTGCATCACCGCTTAAAAGAACTGCAACACCGAAAACAAAACCGAGCCATGTGCCGATTTTAATTCCGCAGGTTGCCGCCCCGATTACAATCGGTATAAGTACCAGTGAAATTGAGAAAGGTCCAAGCTTTATAGAACCGCCTACATACTGAAGCAGAGCCACCAAAGCTGTAAGAACAGCCGCCATTACCAATGTCTTTGTTGACATTTCCTTTGTTTTTCCCATATTAAATTCCTCCTGTTATTGTCCCTAATCCGGGTACATTACATTTCATAAAAACCATTTTATGTACAAATGTCAGATTTCTTTATGAATATCTGCATATAAATAAATGTACTCATTTACAATTTTTATGTTACTTTATTATAACAGATGTTCGGGCAAAAGTCTATGTCAATTTTCAAACAAATTTCACATTATTAAATTGAAAAAAGTTATATTGTATGATATACTGAAAAGAAAAATTATAATCAGGAGGATTGGTAAATGCAATTTTACGACAAATCTAAAGAAGAAGTCCTTGGTAATCTGTCAACAGATGAAGTAAAAGGACTTGGCGAAAAACAGGTTTCGGAGCTTAAAGAAAAGTACGGTCCGAACAAATTAAAGGAAAAGAAAAAGAAAACCAACTTTGAACGCTTTATGGAGCAGTTCAAGGATATTATGATTTTAATTCTTCTTGCAGCTGCGGCAGTTTCCTTTGTAATTGCCTGCGTTGAAAGAAATCCGGCAGAATTCTTTGAACCTGCGCTTATTTTGCTTATTGTTATTTTAAATGCTTTAATGGGCGTTATTCAGGAAAGCAAGGCAGAAAAAGCTCTTGACGCCTTAAAGAGTATGTCCGCACCCCACGCAAGGGTAATAAGAGACGGTAAAGAGCAGGTTATTGATGCAGCAGACCTTGTTCCCGGTGACATAATCAAGCTTGAAGCAGGTGACTTTATTCCTGCCGATGCAAGACTTCTCCACAGCGTAAGCCTTAAAAGTGAAGAGTCAGCTTTGACCGGTGAATCTGTTCCTTCTGAAAAGGATGCAAATGCACAGATAGAAGAAAATGCGCCTCTCGGGGACAGAAATAATATGGTATTCTCAGGCTGCAGCGTTACCTACGGAACTGCAACTGCTGTTGTTACCGCAACGGGAATGGATACCGAAATGGGTAAAATAGCAAATCTTCTTGATAGCGAAGACGAAGGTCAGACCCCTCTTCAGGAAAAACTTGCACAGCTCGGAAAATATCTCGGTATTCTCGCACTTGCGGCTTGCGGTGTAATTTTTATTGTAGGACTGATGAATAATATTCCGCCCCTTGAAATCTTTATGACATCGGTATCTCTTGCGGTTTCTGCAATTCCTGAGGGCTTGCCTGCAATTGTTACAATAGTTCTTTCCATCGGTGTTCAGAGAATGGTTAAGAGAAATGCTCTTATAAGAAGACTTCCGGCAGTTGAAACTCTTGGAAGCGCATCAATTATCTGCTCCGATAAAACAGGTACTCTTACTCAGAACAGAATGACTCTTGTTAAAGCGTATTGCGACGGAGCATCTGTTGAAGATATAACCGAAAACTGTTCAGACGGCGTAAAAGCACTTCTTAAAATGGGTACGCTTTGCTGTGACGGTTCTGTTGTGTTTAACAACGGCGAAGAACAGCATATCGGCGACCCTACTGAAACAGCGATAGTTCTTGCGGCACACAAAAATGGTATGCCGAAAGATGAGCTTGAAAAAGAATTCCCGCGTCTCGGAGAAATTCCTTTTGACTCAGACAGAAAGCTTATGACAACCATTAACAATATCAACGGAAGCAATGTTGTTATAGTTAAAGGTGCATTTGACGTAATGGCAGGAAGATGTATTGCAGGTGACCTTGAAAAGGCAAAAGAAATAACCGAAGAAATGAGCGGTAATGCTCTTCGTGTTCTTGCGGTTGCATATAAGGAAATTGACACAGTTCCTGAAAATCCGACATCAGATGACCTTGAAAACGGTCTTACATTTATGGGACTTGTGGGAATGATTGACCCACCAAGACCTGAAGCAAAGAAAGCTGTTGAAGTTTGCAGAAAAGCAGGAATCAAACCTGTTATGATTACAGGTGACCACGTTGTTACTGCATCTGCTATTGCAAAAGAACTCGGCATTTTCGCTGAGGGCGATATGGCTATAACAGGTGCACAGCTTGATGGGATGACAGATAAAGAGCTTGATGAACAGGTTGCAAATATTTCTGTTTATGCACGAGTTTCTCCTGAAAACAAAATCAGAATTGTAAAGGCTTGGCAGAGAAAAGGTCAGGTTGTTTCAATGACAGGTGACGGCGTAAACGATGCTCCTGCGCTTAAAGCGGCTGATATCGGTTGTGCAATGGGTATTACCGGTACAGACGTTGCAAAGGGTGCTGCAGATATGACTCTTACCGACGACAACTTCGCAACAATTGTTGAAGCAGTTCGTGAGGGCAGAGGTATTTATGCAAATATCAAAAAGGTAGTAGGCTTCCTTTTGGGAACAAATATCGGTGAGGTTATAACCGTATTTGCGGCAATGCTTTTGTGGCACAAAACACCGCTTCTTTCAATGCAACTCCTCTGGATAAACCTTGTTACAGACAGTATGCCTGCCATTGCTCTTGGTATGGAAGAAGTTGAAAAAGATATAATGGATAAAAAACCGAAGCCAAAAGATGAGGGCATTTTTGCTCACGGCCTTGGTATCCGTGTTGTGCTTCAGGGCTTTATGTTTGCACTTCTTACATTAATCGGATTTAAAGCAGGTGAAAACGTAACAGGAACTCTTGAAGGCGGTCAGACTCTGGCATTTATGGTGCTTTCACTTTGCCAGATTGTTCAGGCTTACAATATGAGATCTGAACATTCACTCTTTAAAATCGGTGTTTTCTCAAACAAAAAGCTCAACGGAGCGGCACTTATTTCCGTTGTTCTGGTTGCACTTGTATTGTTCACACCTCTTCGCGGTGCATTTGAGCTTGTGCTTCTTCCTGCAAACCTTTATGTACTTGGCTTGATATTGATTTTCGTTCCGTTTGTTGTAATGGAAATTTCAAAGGCTATAGGATTAATCAGACACAAATAAATTAAAAGATGTCTTTAAAGCAGAGCTTAAATGCGATGAAGAATGTTGTTTTTATGAATAAGGAAAGGTTGCGCCGGGTTTCGCATTTGGCGGAGAAGGAGTTCAAAGGCAGTTACTTGAAGCAGATGGCGTTGTTTTTGGACAAGACGGCAGAATTGATTTAGAAAAACACAGTATAAAGATCAGGTGAATTTTATGAAAAAATTATTATGTGTTATATCGGCTTTTCTCTGTATCCTGCTTACAGCTTGCGGAGATGCAGAGATTTGAACTCTGGCGCCGGGATTGCCGACCTACTGCATTTC
>CAZMHL010000156.1:0-4730 GCA_964566065.1 uncultured Eubacteriales bacterium | reverse complement strand
GTACGAGAGTACCCCACTTTCTGTGGTTACGCAGGGTGAGGGGGAACCACTCGTTGTTGTAGCGGCGCGCCTTTGCACCGATGCTGTCGGTGTCACCTGCGGTTCTGCCGGAGGTAACGATGTGAGGGACCTCAATCGTCTTTCCGTTCAGCCAACGGTATCTGCCGTTGTTGGGGGTAGCGTACAGCTTACCGAAGTTAAGCACATAAGGATAAGCCTGTTCGAGTGCTTGGCTGTACTGGGAAGCGTAGTTAATAACATTCATTAGGTTTTACCTCACTTTTAATTTATTTGGTTTCGGAAGGTGCGGAACGAACACCAGCAAAGCCGAAATTAAAGGGGTTTGCACCGCCGTTATTTCCGCCGCCGTTATTACCTGTTCCGGTTGGAGCAACAAAATAAGGCGACTTGCCGAAACCTGTACCGCCTGCTCCACCTGCGCCACCATTGCCGCCGTCGCCCTGTCCGTCTCCGTTGGGGTCTGCTTCTGCTTTGAATGCCGCAGGGTCGCTCTTTTTAAGAGCTTCAACCCAGTCTTTGCCGCCCTGGAACTCTCCTGTTTTCTCATCGAGCTTAAAGCCCTGTGCCTTAAAGTCAGCAACCGCTGCCTTTTTAGCGAGTTCAGAAGCAAACTCAAATTGAGAGAAGAATTTTTCGGTGGCGTGGTCGAGTGTTTGGTCTGCTATTTTCTTCTGCAAGTCAGCAGTATCTTTATCATACTTGCTTTGCAGTTCGGTCAGTTTGGTATTAAGAGTCTCACTGTTTCCAGCCTGTTCACGCAAAGTCTTAATGTCTTTGTCGCGGTCTGCGATTTGGGTCTTAAGACCATCACGCTCGGCGGTAAGGGTAGTCAACTGCTGTTCCTTGGCGGCAAGTGCATCTTTGCCGGCTTGAATGTCTTTGCCGTTTTCATCCATAATGGAATCAATGACTTCCTTTGTGAGTTTTACACCATTTACCTCAATAGCCTCTAAAAACTCTCTTTTCATAACTGTGTCCTTTCTTTCCCGATACGCTATTTTTACGAGGGCGCCCTCTGTCGGTCCCACATTTTTACGTCCGTAGGTAGACTGAATTTTTAATATGAAAAAAGCACCGTGCTATAAACACAGTGCCTAAATCAACAAATATTTTGAAATATAAAAAAGCACTCCGAATTAACAGAGTGCTTTGGTTAATTTATTACAGACCGTAATAGTCCGTTTTTGTCGCTGATAATTTCAAATTTTCCACCATTATAGGAACCGGCAACCGCTTTCGGCTTTGTAGGCGAATAAAGATAATCGTCTCCACTCTCATCGATTATTCTTAACATTCCTGTTAATTCGTCGATTTCAAGCACTTCATAAACGCCATTGTTTTTTAAGCCGTCAACACCTATGTCGGCGCCGATATACTTGACTTTCATCATTTCGCTTTGCCAACTCCTTTCAGTTTGATTTCGTCAATGGGTATAAACCCATTATTTTCATACCAATGAACAGTATAAGTGAAATTTTTGCCTATGACAGTTCCTGACTTTTTTTGCCACCCTTGTGCAGAATATCCGTAAGTAGAATATAGCCGCCTTAAATCTCTTATAGGTGTGCTTGTATCCTTGCCAGCCATAACATAAACATCGGTCAACGTAGAGCCTTTTGGAACAACTGCGTCAATTTTTGGAAGTTTGGCACTGCCACCTATATCAACGTTTACAGTATGCCGCAATTTTTCATCTGGTAAATCTATCTTTTTAGGCAAACCACTTGCTGCTTTTATTTTAGCATCATTATGTATAAATTGCAAGTTTTTATTTGCATATACAGCTTTTTGACTGACGCTACGGTTAAAGCCTTTTGTACCCAGCCTATCCTTTTGAGTAGGCAATCTTGTTTGTTTGCAAAAATCAGCGTATTTACTTTCGTGCCCTTTCATTTTGTAAGATAATAAATCAAATTCGCTTTGTAGCCCGTTTTTTAATTCTTGGCTATCGGCGTTTTTTATAGCCTCATCATATCCCGCTAATCTGCGTCGTTCGTCCCTTATTTGCCGTTCCATAGCACGTTGCTTTTGTTCGGCTTCATATTGAGACATTTCTTCGCCGTTATATGTAACAGTTTTATCTTGGTAAGATTTTAACTGTTTATCGGTATAGGCTCTTGTGCTTATGCCTTCAACAAAAGGAAACCAATCGTGTCGGCAGTTAACACCCTTAAAGCCTGTTGCCGTTCCGTAGCCTATATCGGTTAATGTTAAGTAGCCTTTTCTCTTACCTTCGATACAAACAATTTTGCCTTGCCAACTTGCGTGTTCGGGTCGAGCTCCGCCGTGCGCTGTTATTTCCATAAGGTTTGTGCCGAGTTCTTTTGCATTAGCAAGGCTTATTTCTCCTGTGGTTTGGCTAACACCTGTCATTACGGCTCTGCGGACCGCCGCTTCGAGATTTGTTCTTGCTCCCGAAGCATATTCAACCATACCGCCTTGTGATATAGCATCATCGACAGCGTGGCGAATTGCTGTGTTGTAGTCAAATGCACCGCTTGTTATTTCCATTTCTGCCAAAGCACACGCTTCTATAAACGCTGTCTGCGCAGATAAAGCAGTTGTTTTGGTAAGGTTTGAAATTAAGCCGTTTGTTTTTGCTATCCCTGCTGATAAAACTTGCAGCATAGCAGGAGACGCTTTTAACGGAATAGGGGTTTTACCCGCCGACCTGTAAATCTCATCGTCAAAATCCTTTGATGTTATTCCAGCGTCCTCAAAAATGGCTTTTACGGCGGCTTCGGATGAGTCGGAGTATTCAGCGACCTTTGAAATTACATCGTCATACAGGAGCCCTGCTTCACGCTCAACGGCAATTTGCCATTTTGCACCTTCGGTTACATATCCCGTCTTTACTATTCTTCGAGCGATATCACGAGTGATAGATTCATTGAGACGGCTATATAATTCTATAATATCATCGGCACAATAATTGTAGTATTCCGGTGTAAGCATTGCCCAACCCCCTTTGTGTTATGTAAGTCCAAATGGGTTTTGAGCCTTCGCCTTTTCAGCTTCTTGGTCTGCGATAACTTTCTTTGCAGTTTCTTCGTCTTCGCCGTACCACTTAACACGGTATTCCCACTTTTGCATAAGTCCCATGCGGACTTCGTTCATATCACGAGAGCGTTCGGCTTCGGCATCCACTACAATGCTATCATCCCAAACACAATTAACCTCGTATGCACCCTGCGGCGCAAGATTATAAAGCGTAGCATATACATCCATTGCATAAGCCAAATCTTCTATGGCTGTCTGCAATGCCATTTGTATATCGGTTATTGTGGAATATGACCGTTGTTTTGAGGTAATAATTTCGGTTGCGGTTTTGTCAACGTTCTGCGGATCGGATAATGTTCCGTAGGCAAGACCGGAATTAAACTCAATTTTTTGCAGAATAGCGTTTAATCCGTTTAGCAACGAAGTATCACGCAGCGAAGGAGAGAACGTTTTAAATAGTTCCGCACTTTTGGAAACATCATCCAGATTGTTCGGTCTAAATAATCTTTCTTTTCCTTCCGGGAGAATGGGTTTGCCGTTCTTATCTTTTTTGAAAGCTTCTTCGCTTGCATCAATGGCAAGTTCGCCGCCTTCAAATTCCCAAAGGAAACGCTGATACTGTTTATCGGCATCCTCGATAAGATTTACCGAGCGAGAATATGTCGAAACACCCAAAGGGGAAGTTGGGTCTATCGTATTTCCTAACGGTATGCGGAAATAAGCAAATAAAGGTTGTTCCGTATCTGCAATGTCCTGTTTAGGCTTTAATTCTGCCCATTCTGGCACCTCTGTAAGACTAACCTCTGTACCTCTATCATTTATGGATGATGAGCGGTAGGCTTTATTGGTTACGGTGTTAATTCCGTTCTTAAATTCGTGCCGTTCTACACGATGATAGAAATGACTGCCTTGTTTTTTATGCTCTACAAAATCGCAAGCAGTAATTTTTCCTTTGCTATCAAAAGCAAGGGGCAAGAAATCTGTCGCTTGAACACAATCAATAGCAATGGTATCGCCAACCACATAGGGTTTAAGCATAAGGCCGCCACCAGCACAACCGTATTCGCAATATAAACGCATTTTACTGCGAAAAGGCTTAAACTGTTCATCAAGAAAACTTGCTCGTTGTGATAAATTGTTTTTCTTGTTTTCAGCAGGGCAAACAATATCGACCTTTGCTTCAAGAGTTACAAGACGTGCAAGTTCCGAAGCAATGGCGGCGGGTAAACCGAGCGACCGATTATTTTTTGTAAGCCAAGGTGCTTGACCGACATACATATTCATCCAGCCTTCGATAGCATTACTCATTTCGCTCGATACAAGCGACCGTGTTTGTTCTTCTGTCGAAGTACCAGAATTAAAAAAGTTACTCATAAAACCCACCACCTTATTAAAAATATTTTTTGTAATATCACCAAAAGCCATTACCACTCCTCCTCTCCTTTGAGTTTCATTGTCGGGAGAAGCCTTTTAATGACTCTCTCGTATGTGTATTCAAAGGCATCCAAACTGTCGATATCCGATGTACCATCATCTAATCGCTCTTTTTCAAGACTTTTTGGATTCCATATAGCCGTTCCTATGGCTTCGACTAACGTCTTACAGTCTTCGGTATAATAAAACCTGTTCTGTGCAGAAAGCGAAACCAAGGCGAATATACGGTCATTTATAACCTCTTTTCGAGCGTTCTTTACGGGAATATTTCCCAA
>CAZMHL010000155.1:0-4865 GCA_964566065.1 uncultured Eubacteriales bacterium | reverse complement strand
CCGTCTGCAGATGTTAATAAAATTCTGCTTGAGGCGGGTTCAACTGAAATTTCAACGGGAATTAAACTTGTGGAGCTTATAAAAAGACCCGAGCTTAATTATAATATGCTTGCGCCCGTTGACAAAGAAAGACCTCAGCTTTCAAAATATGTAACCGAGCAGGTGGAAATACAGATGAAATATGAGGGCTATATCAGAAGACAGCTTTCTCAGGTAAATGCTTTTAAAAAGCTTGAGGGCAAAAAACTGCCTGAGGATATTGACTACAGCGAAATTTACGGACTTCGAATTGAAGCAAGACAAAAGCTTAACGACATAAGACCTGTATCACTGGGACAGGCTTCAAGAATAACAGGCGTATCACCGGCAGACATTGCGGTGCTTATAATCTATCTTGAACAAAAAGGTAAAAACAGATGAGAGAAATTCTGAAAAACGGCTTTGAAAAGCTTAATATTAATTATACCGAAGATACTCTTGATAAATTTGAGATTTATGCAAGGCTTTTAAGAGAGTGGAACGAGAAAATTAACCTTACTGCAATAACAGAGCCGGAGGAAATTGCGGTAAAGCATTTTCTTGATTGCAGTACCCTTCTTTTAAGCTGCGATTTAAAAGGCAAAGTTATCGACGTAGGTACGGGAGCAGGATTCCCGGGACTTGTGCTTAAGATTTTAAAGCCTGAAATTGATTTGTATCTTCTTGACTCCCTTAACAAAAGACTTTTGTTTTTAGATGAAGTTGTAAAAACACTTAAGCTTGAAAAAGTGACTTTAATTCACGCAAGGGCAGAGGACGGAGGCCGTGATAAAAAGCTTCGCGAACAGTTTGATTTTTCTGTTTCCAGAGCGGTTGCAAATCTTTCAACCCTTGCAGAGTACTGTCTGCCTTTCGTAAAAACGGGCGGACAGATGGTTGCCCTTAAAGGTCCTGCTCTTACAGAAGAGGCGGAAAATGCAAAGGGCGCACTTTCAAAGCTTAATTCCCGGATTGAAAGCATAAATAAAACAAATATTCCCGATACGGATATGGAACATATGATAATAACAATAAAAAAGTTACGACAAATGCCGACCCAATATCCGAGGAAAGCAGGTAAGCCGTCAAAAGAACCTTTGAAATAAAGGTTCTTTTGTTGTTTTAAAGCAAAAATTGCGATGGATTTTTATTTCCAAATATTACCATATATAGTACAATATATTCAAAGGATACACAATAAGGAGGAATATTTGTGAGAGAAACAGAAAGAGCATCCCAGAAAGTAATAAATACAGTTGTAGACATAGCGGTTGATAAAATTACCGTAAACCCCTATCAGCCAAGAAAAAACTTTGATGTAAATCAGATTTCGGAACTTGCACAGAGCATAAGGGAGTTCGGGGTTATTCAGCCAATAACCGTAAGAGAAAATTTTATTGGCGGATATGAGCTTATTTTTGGCGAAAGAAGACTTCGTGCCTCAAAACTTGCAGGTAAGCTTACAATTCCTTGTATAATAGTTGATGCAAGTGAAAACGAGTCGGCAATGATTGCAATGCTTGAAAATCTTCAGCGCTCCGATTTGAGCTTTTTGGAAGAGGCGGATGCAATCTATCATCTTATCCACGAGCACCGCTACACTCAGGAACAGCTTGCAAGGAAGCTTGGTAAAAGTCAGTCGGCAATTGCCAATAAATTAAGAATTTTAAAGCTTTCGCCCGAAATCAAAAAAATTATCAGCGACAATCATCTTTCCGAAAGACATGCAAGAGCGCTTCTCCGCCTTTCGGGAGATAACCTTCGTCTAAAGGCACTTAAAATGATTTGTCAGAATAATTATAACGTTGCACAGACAGAAGAGTTAATTGATAAAATTTTAGAGAGCCTTGCAGAGCCTAAGGAAAAGGGGAAAGGGAAAATAAAAGGTGTAATTCATCTTCGTATGTTTGTAAATTCAATCAATAAGGCGGTCGATATGGTTAAAAAAGCGGGCGTTGACGTTGAAACCACTAAAACCGAAAAGGATGAATGCATAGAATATTTAATAAAAATCCCCAAACGTACCACTCTTGCAGAAAGTTAATATGTGTGCTAAAATGAACCTGTACTCAGGTTCATTTTTTTGTCCCTGATTTGACAAAATGATAGCAAGGAAGTTAAATGTTCCGGAAAAAATATTAATAAAAAAGGGTTAATAAAATGTTATACTTAAATCAATCAGACTTTAGTGACATTCCTTATTATCATAATGCAGATAACGGAGAACCGATTGAAGGAAGAGACAATGTCGGAACTTCCGGATGTGGTCTTTGTTGTGCATATATGGTAAACAAGGCTCCTGCCTTTCCGGAAATCCGTGAACTTTAGCAGATACAAACCGGCATGCAGGCATTTGATAATACAAAAGGATTTTAGTGTGTTTGCAGATTAACGGAAATAAAATTTTTACATATTTTCAGCACATCAATTAAGAAAGGTTATTTATGAAAAAAATAATTGCAGTTTGTTCTGTTGCTTTAATAGTTTTTTTTGTCCTGTTCGGGGACAGGCTCCCCACAGAGCGTGAAAAGACAATTTTTGCAATGGACACCATTGTAACTTTGAAAATAAAAGGAACTGAAAGTCAGCTTGATGAAATGACAGATATTGTCAGAAATGCGGAAAAGCAGTATTCTGCCTACAGCGAAAACAGCCTTGTTTACAAGCTGAATAAAGAAAAGCATATTGATACCGAAAAGACTGAAATATTTAAGCTTGCCTTTGAATACTCAAAGCTGACCGACGGTGCTTTCGATATGAGTATTATGCCTCTTGCAAAGCTTTGGCAGATAAATTCCGAAAACCCGAAGATTCCGACGGATGCAGAAATTGAAGAGGCTGTGAAAAGGGTTGACTTTAACAATGTGGAAATCGGCAAAGATTGCATAAGCCTTAAAAATGATGCGGAAATTGACCTTGGCGGAATTACAAAAGGCTATGTAACGGACAAGCTTTCCGACTATGTGAAAGAGCAGGGAATTAAACACGCAATTATCGACCTTGGCGGAAATGTTTATGTGCTTGGTAAAAAGGATATGGTTGTGGGAATCCAGAAGCCTTTCGGGCAGAGGGGCGATTTGCTTTGCACCCTTTCGCTTAACGACAAATGTGTGGTAACCTCGGGCACTTATGAAAGAAATTTTGAAAAGGACGGCAAGCTTTATCATCACATTTTTGACTCAAAAACAGGCAGACCTGCAGAAACGGAAATCAGCGAGGTTACGATTGTTGGCGATAACGGCGCTCTTTGTGATGCTCTTTCAACGGCAATTCTTGTAATGGGTGAGGATAAGGCGGAAAAGCTGTATAATGAAATGGGAAACTTTGAATATATTATAGTTAAAGGACAAGACTTGATTGTGTCAGACGGTCTTGAAATTAACAATCTTGATGAAGGATACAGGGAGGTAAAGTAAATGTATGATGTTGTAATAATCGGCGGCGGAGCGGCAGGGCTTACTTCTGCAATTTACACTGCAAGAGCAGGACTTAAAACCCTTATAATTGAGCATAAGTTTATAGGCGGTCAGGCGTCAACAACCGCAAATGTTGAAAATTACCCCGGAGTTATGAATGCCAACGGAGCGGTTCTTGCGGACGTAATGAAAAAGCAGGCTCTTTCCTTTGGCGCGGAGCTGATAATGGCATCTCCCGAAAATATAGATTTTGACAGAAAAACAGTAAAACTCAAAGACAGGGAAATCCGCTGCGGTGCTTTGATTTTGTGTATGGGCGCAAAAAACAGAAAGCTTGGAATTGAAAAAGAAGATTTGCTTGCGGGGGCAGGTGTGTCTTACTGTGCAACCTGCGACGGAAATTTCTTTAAAGGAAAAGATGTTGCGGTTGCAGGCGGAGGAAATACCGCTCTTGAGGATGCGATTTATTTAAGCAGGATTTGTAATACTGTTTATCTTGTTCACAGAAGAGATGAGTTCAGAGGCTCCAAAGTGCTTGTTGATGAAATTAAAAATATCCCAAACATAAAACTCAAACTCAATAAAACTGTTTCTGCTCTCAATCCCGAAGGCTTTGCTCTTGGAAGCATTGACCTTTTTGATGTAAATACAGAAACGACCAAAAGACTTGACGTTTCGGGACTTTTTGTTGCAATCGGGACCTATGCGGACACCTCTCTTGTTAAAGACAAGCTTGAGCTTGATGAATACGGAAGCATAGTTACAGACCGTTTTATGAGAACGTCGGCAGATGGCGTTTTTGCGGCAGGGGATGTAACAAACACACCTTTGAAACAGATAGTTACCGCAGCATCCGACGGCGCAATTGCGGCAATGTCCGCTGAAAAATATCTTTCTGTCAAAAAATGATGTAAAATGGTTTACAAATCAATAAATTAGTGATATAATAACTTGGATGTATTAATGTATCATAATTAATAAATATATATACCGAAAGGAGAAAAATTTCATGGCAATTAAAAGAAGAAAAGTTTCCATGGATGGTAACACTGCGGCGGCTCACGTAAGCTATGCGTTTACAGAAGTTGCAGCAATTTACCCAATCACACCTTCAAGCCCTATGGCTGAAGTAACCGACACCTGGTCAGCTACAGATAAAAATATTTTCGGCGAACCTGCTAGAAATATTTTCGGCGACCGTGTCAAAATGGTAGAAATGCAGTCAGAAGGAGGCGCAGCAGGCGCAGTTCACGGCTCACTTGCAGCAGGTGCTCTTACAACAACTTATACTGCATCACAGGGTCTTTTACTTATGATTCCTAATATGTACAAGATCGCAGGTGAATTGCTTCCTAACGTAATTCACGTTTCTGCACGTTGTGTTGCATCTCACGCTCTTAATATTTTCGGTGACCACTCAGACGTTTACGC
>CAZMHL010000154.1:0-4937 GCA_964566065.1 uncultured Eubacteriales bacterium | reverse complement strand
TTTATCGGTCTTTTCCCAAGGCAACTGGATATCAGTCCTGCCCATGTGACCGTAAGCGGCAGTTTGTCTGTAAATCGGACGGCGCAAATCAAGATTATCAATTATAGCCGAAGGTCTTAAATCGAAAACAGTTTTAACTGCTTCGGCAATTTTTTCGTCACTGCAAACACCTGTGCTGAAGGTATCAACCATAACCGAAACAGGAGTTGCAACACCGATAGCGTAAGCCAACTGAATTTCGCATTTTTGAGCGAGTCCTGCCGCTACAATATTCTTAGCAACATATCTTGCAGCATAAGCGGCACTGCGGTCAACTTTTGTGGGGTCTTTACCCGAAAATGCACCGCCACCGTGACGTGCATATCCGCCGTATGTATCAACGATAATCTTTCTGCCTGTAAGACCTGTATCGCCTTGAGGACCGCCAATTACAAATCTGCCTGTAGGGTTAACATAAATCTTTGTGTTTTCATCCATAAGCTCTTTTGGCACGATTTCATCTATTACATATTTTTTAATGTCATTATAAATAGTTTCAAGAGAAACCTCATCGGAATGCTGTGTTGAAACAACAACTGCGTCAACTCTTACGGGAACGTCGTTTTCATATTCAACAGTAACCTGAGTTTTTCCGTCAGGTCTTAAATAATCAAGTATTCCCTGTTTTCTTACATCGGTAAGTCTTTTTGCCATTTTGTGTGCAAGCATTATAGGAAGAGGCATAAGCTCTTTTGTTTCGTCGCAGGCATAGCCGAACATCATACCCTGATCACCGGCACCTGTTTCAAACATTAAGTCGTCATTGCCGTCTTTTGCTTCTTTTGCCTTGTCAACGCCGAGAGCGATATCAGATGACTGTTCGTCAATCTGTGTAAGTACTCCGCAGGTGTTTGCATCAAAGCCGAATTTTGCTCTGTTGTAGCCTATTTCATTAACTGTATTTCTTACGATTTTAGGAATATCAACATAGCAGCTTGTTGAGATTTCACCCATTACAACAATTGTACCTGTTGTTGCAAAGCTTTCGCAGGCAACTCTTGCCTGTGGGTCCTGTTCATATATTGCATCAAGAACGGAATCTGAAATAAGGTCACAGATTTTATCGGGATGACCTTCGGTTACAGATTCAGATGTGAATAATTTTCTACTCATTATGTTTTCCTCCGTTAATTATATTGTGGTAATAAGGAATTCACCTATTTTTGAAAGGACAAGCATTATAACTCCCGCACTTGCAACTCCGGCAGTTATTGCAATAAAAGACTGTTTGATTCTCATTTTTAAAAGAGCGGCGATTGCGGCGCCTGTCCATGCACCCGTACCCGGGAGCGGTATTGCTACAAACACATAGAGTGCCAAAAGCTTAAGACCGTTCATATTCTTTGCCTTTCTGTGTGTTCTGTTTTTTATTTTCTCTGCAAGCTTTCCGAAAAGCTTTGTTTTTTCAAGATATTCAATAATCGGTCTGAAAAACAAAATTATAAAGGGAACGGGAATGATGTTTCCCAGAACGGAAAGCAGATATGCAACGTGCCATTCAAGTCCCAGTGCGACACCTACGGGAATCGCTCCGCGAAGCTCAACTACAGGCACCATTGAAATTATAAAAACCACCAGTTCTTTGCTGAGATACCGAAGAAGAAACTCTTCCATATAAAATTCCTTTCAAAATTACATACTTCCTTATGATTTTACCATAGCGGAAAACATTTTTCAACCCTTTTCGGGCAACTATTTAATTATTAAACATTATTTTCACCGCAAGAACAGTCATATCGTCAACAGGTTCTCCCGCCATTTTCACCGCCTCTGAAATTATTTTTCCGGATATTTCCTTTACGTTTTCATTTTCCGACTGTCTTAATATATTTTTAAGCCACTCATCACTTCCCGACACATCGCACACTCCGTCAGAAAGCAGAAGTACAATATCACCGTCTGTAAGTGAGAGTCTGTAGCTTGACGGGTCAACAGAGCCTATTATTCCTGTCGGCAGACTGTCAGACTTGATTTTTATAACCTGATTTCCTCTTTTGATATATGAGCAGGCACCGCCCGTTTTCACGAACTCACCCATTCCGGTGTATAAATCAAAAACAAGCATATCAAGAGTTGCAAAGGATTCCTCATAAGACTTTAAAATGAGTACCGAATTTATAAGCTTGATAGCCGTATCCTCTGCAATTCCCGCAACAAGCAGTTTTTCAAGAAGATTAACAGTTTCCATGCTTTCGCTTGCCGCTTTATCCCCTGTTCCCATTCCGTCACTCAATGCAACTATAACTCTTTCATTATCGGGTCTGATTATTGCATAACTGTCACCGCATTTATTTTCCCTGCCGGGTCTTACTCTTGTTACGGCGTTTTCAATTTTAAAGGTTTCTTTTTCCACAAGCTCTATAACACAGTTTCCGCCAAAGCACCCCTTGTTTACGCATTTCATTTTTTTGTTACACACCTTACTTAAAGCCGGTTCAACACATCTTTCACACATATTGTTTTTACCGCAGTCCCTGACGCTTACCTTTGCTTTTATGCGCCCGTTTTTTTCACATACAATATTTACTCCCGTCACTTTCACGCCAAGCATATCCAGCATACTTACCGCCATATTTTCCATTCCCGTTTCGTATGTACAGTCATCAGCAAAGCCTTTAGCCAGTCCCTTTACCGCATCTGAAACATCCTTAAGCTGTTGTGAAATAAGCTGTCTGCTTTCGCAGATTTTGTTTTCCCATATTCTGTTAACCCTGTAAAGCTCATACACCTTGTTTGTTTCAAGAACTATTTTGCCCGAAAAGTAGCAGGAGTTTTTAAAGCGGGCGGACAAGTCATAATTTTCCACCCATCCTCTTTTTTCAACTGCAAGGATGAGCTTTTCCATTATTTTAAAGGTGCAGTCTCCCTCAAGCTTCCAGCAATAGTCAAAATTCCGACAGGAAAGACACACCCTGTCCCTTACACTTTCAATTATCATTGAGGCATCGTCTGCCGGCGTTTTTAGTCTTCTTTTTTCGAATTTCCCAAGAACGTCCGCAAGGTTTGTGAAGGCTCCCGACATTTTTAAAAGCTTTCCGTTTGTTTCTTTTTTAAAGAGTTCCATTCTTTTTATCTCCTTTGTTTTTTCACCGCATAAAAGCATCATTACGCTTTCTCCTGCAATTTCAAGCTTTGAATACGGCAGAAGATAAATAACAGCCGATGCGCAAATCACTTCATAAATATTTATAAGAATTTCTTTTGAGCCATTGGCAAAAAAAGTCATCAGTGCATTGGCAATCACAAATCCCAGTACCGCTCCCGTTTTTCTGTATTTGCTTCCAAGGGACGCCGCAACAGAGGAAATTGTATAAGAGCCTATGCAGTAAATCATTTGAGGATTTGAGAGTCCCATTACCGTTCCCAGCAGACAACCGCAAAGAGCACACAAGCTTACGTCAAGCTCAAGAGCGCAGAAAAGGATAACAAATGCCGACGCCGTTCCCGCAACCGTCATATCAAAAGGCAAATATATGCGGGACAGCGGAATAAGCACAATTAAAAGTACTGCAAGAAGTGACTTTACCTCTCCCTTTGACACTGTCCTTCTTAATGTCCTGCCTGAAAAATATTCAAGAAAATTCACATAAAATCCCGAAGACACATAAATCAGAACACATTCCAGAACAAGAAGAACGAAGTTGAATATACTTGCTCCAAAAATCAGGGTATACGTTAAAGAAAAGAAAAAATAAACAAAAACGAGTAACAGTTTCGACATTTTTACTTTTCGGGCAAAAATCCCCATTACCGAAAGAGAAGCTATGTATACAACCGTACAGGCATCATAGCCCGAAAGTGCATATCCGAGTATGGGCAGAGTCACGCTGAAAGGAAAATATCCGTTTAATATGTAAGCAATGCCGCAGGCGACACCAAAGGGGGCTTTTGAATACATTAGAATCGCCATTGATGACAATATTCCCGTAAGCATTATGAACACGTCATTTAATGTTATATTTTCCCTGATTTTTACAAAAATCCCTTTTGTAAATTTTATTACGTTCTGCATACAACTCCCGTACCTTTCATATTCTTATTTAAGTATAATGGGTAAATAAATAATTTTCTGTCGGGTAATTTGCAGGAAATATTTTATTGTCGACCTTTTAGGTAATATAAATATTTCTATTTACAAAATACGACACTGTGTGCTACAATTAAACAAAGGAGGTGGCAAAATGCAGTACACTTTTATTTGGCTTGTTGTCATCATACTTGCTCTTGCAGTTGAAAGTATGACCGCAACGCTTACCGCAATATGGTTTGCTGCCGGAGGACTTGTTTCTATGCTTTCGTCCTTCTTTATTGACAATCTCACCATTCAGATTGTGATTTTCATTCTTGCTTCTGCCGCAGCGCTTGTTTTAACAAAACCACTTATCAAAAACAAAATCACACCAAATAAAATCAAAACAAACTATGATATGCTCATAGGGCAAAAAGCTGCAGTTTGTGAAGATATTATTCCCGTTGCCGGTAAAGGGCAAATAAATTACCGGGGTCAGATCTGGTCAGCCCAATCAGAAGATGGCAAAGTAATAGAAAAAGACAAAACTGTAATAATAACTTCTATAGAGGGCGTTCATGTCATAGTTAAAGAAAGCGAGGAAAACTAATGCCGATTCTTATACTTTTAGTAATTATACTTATACTTGTGATTTCCAACATAAAAATTGTTCCACAGGCGAACTGCTATGTTGTTGAAAGACTTGGAGCTTATCATGCATCCTGGGATGTAGGACTCCATCTTCTCATTCCGTTTATTGACAAAATTTCAAGACGTGTTTCCTTAAAGGAACAGGTTGTGGATTTCCCGCCTCAGCCGGTTATAACAAAAGACAACGTTACAATGCAGATTGACACAGTTGTTTTCTATCAGATTACAGACCCTAAAA
>CAZMHL010000153.1:0-4949 GCA_964566065.1 uncultured Eubacteriales bacterium | reverse complement strand
TGGACATATTCTTGTGAATAATACCGATACCGCCTTGACGTGCCATAGCAATCGCCATACGGTGTTCGGTTACGGTATCCATACCTGCACTCATCATCGGAATATTCAGGCGTATCTTCTTCGTCAGGTTGGTTGATAAATCCACCTGATTCGGAATCACCTCCGAGTATGCCGGAATCAATAATACGTCGTCAAAAGTAATGCCTTCACCAATAATTCTTCCCATTTTTCATTGTCCTCGCTTTCTCTTAATAAATAATTGTAGTTATAATAATGAACACTTTCATAACATAATGTTAAAGTGTCCCATCATGTATATTTTTGGTATCATAACAAAAATATTTTGGGATGTCAATGGATATCAGGAAAAAAAGAATTCACTTGAAAACGCAGGTGTGTTATGCTTACTTTATATAAGGAAAGGAAGGGCATAAAAATGGAGTTTCGACCATGCATTGATATACATAATGGGAAAGTAAAACAGATTGTAGGAGGCAGCTTACGCGACACGGGGAATGTGGCAGAGGAGAACTTTGTGTCGGAGCAGGATGCTCCTTTTTATGCCAAAATGTATAAGGAAGCAGGGATTCGCGGTGGGCATATTATTCTGTTGAATGCGAAGGATAGCGAGTATTACGAGGGCACGAAGCAACAGGCCATGGCTGCACTTGCAGCGTATCCGGGAGGCTTGCAGGTTGGTGGTGGCATTACGGCTGCTAATGCGCAGGAGTTTTTGGATGCCGGGGCGAGTCATGTGATTGTGACTTCTTACGTGTTCAGGGATGGCCGGATTGACTATGAACGTCTGGCAGAACTGGTTGTGGCGGTTGGAAAAGAGCGACTGGTACTGGATTTGAGCTGCAGATGGCGTGAAGGAGCAGGCACTGACGCCGGTTATTATATCGTGACAGACCGTTGGCAGAAATTTACCGAGGAAAAAGTGACGCTTACCTTATTGAATAAGTTGAAAGATTGTTGCGATGAATTTTTGATTCACGCGGTGGACGTGGAAGGTAAGGCTAGTGGCATCGAGACGGAACTGGTACGCATGCTGGGAACGTGGGGCGAGAATCCTGTGACTTACGCTGGCGGTGTGGGAAGTTTCGAGGATTTGGAACTGCTTAAGGTGCTTGGACAGAATAAGGTGAATGTGACGATTGGAAGTGCGCTGGATCTTTTTGGCGGGGAGATGGAGTATACGAAGGTGCTGGACTTTATGCTACAAGTTCAATGACAAAGGGAATGGCCTCCTTTAGAATTATTTTATAGATGAATAATTCTAAAGGAGGTTTTTTATGGAGTGTGCATACAAAATAGTGGGAGATATTCAGATTCCGGAAGAACGGAGGGAGGAATTGAACTCTAACATTCTTAAGTTGTTAAATGCTGGAGGCATTCGCAAGGTACATAAGGTAAAAGTTGCAGGAAAAATGGTCGAGGTTTTAAAGAATCCGGAGGTAGATGACGAAGGGCAAGTATATTTTGATTATTCTATTTTTGAACAGATGAAACGTAAAATATCGAGATATGATACGAATACTTGCCGGTTATATACAGAGGATCGTGGATATAGAGAGTTTGGCGCAGTTATGAACATGATTATGGCAATGCAGGAATCATATTCACAATCACTTTGTTATCTGATGTATGAGAACGAAATATGTAGGATATGGGGTTATGCAGTTGTAATAGAAAGTTTGACAGGAGTTAAATTGTCATTTCCTAATAGAGGAAGATTATGGGATATGTCTCTGTTTTTTAAAAAACGAAAGGAATATGAGAAAATAGACCTTTTGAATATTCTTGATGCTTATCCAGAAGGATATAGTTTTAAAAAATTAAGTCAAATAGATGCAGCGATAGAATCATACTTATTGCATGGGGATAAAGAAGAATATGAAGTAGAAAAAGATATGTGCATAAAAAATATGTCTTACAACCAGCGCGCGAATTATGCATATTATTTGATGGGAAAATATGTAGAAATAGAAGAGCTTGCGTGCGTGGAAGAAAGATTGACAAATTTATTGAATTCTAATTTGGCAGTTAGAGAGAGCTTATGCAGGGGAGAGGAAAGCATATTTGGAAAATTAGCAGAAATTTCATTATATAGCCTTCCGGCGGCTTTGGTGGGAGCATATGCAAGTATAACCAAAGAAAAATTTTGGACTGTATGGTTTAGATTAGGAATTGAGGAATATTCAGATATTTATGAGAACGATGAAGATATTATTCGGGAGGATAAGAAACGTTCAGAATATCCTTTTTATAAAATAATATTCCGAGATGATGAGGATGATTTTATAGAGTTTTGGAATGGAAACGATATGTTGTTTTCAACAATGTTGCAAGATAATTTCAAAATTTGGAGACAGGAATTTGATTCAATAGAGGATGAGACAGTTCAGGGGATTCGGGCAGAGGAATATCTTGCTAATCTGATTTTGGATATGTATGGAATCTGGGATGCGTGTATCGTAAAAGAATCTTTAATTCAAGATGTAATACAGCATAAAGATAGTATTCCGTATAAAAAGGGATTGTTTTTGCTAAACAAATTGATAAATGCTGATAGTGATATTTTCCCTGAATTGCCATCAAAACAGGTGCTAGGGTGGTATTCTAAAAGAAATAGAGATAAGGTAAAGCAGAAAAATATAAAAGATTACGTAGCGATGATAACAAATGGTTTGTTACGCAAGGAAATATTGGGATTTTAGGAGGCGAAAAATGGGAACGTTTGGCGGATATATGGGCAATATGATAATCGAAGAAGCGAAAAAAGATATGTTTACACAGGATATCATGAAATTATTTAATTATGGCGGGATGATGCAGTTTGATACAGTTAATATATATGGGAAAGAAGTAGCATTAATCAGAACCCCTGAAGTTGACGAAGAAGGAAAAGTTAATTTCCATTTTAATTATTTTGAAGATGATGCGTGGGAAAGCGTGTATTATAACAAAAAGACTACACGTCTGGGAACAGGAAAAATTGGAAGCAATGAGTTTAATGAGGTTGTAACGGCGGCACATGTTTTGTACGAATTATATAATAATGCAGGCTATGCTGAAGTGGATGGGGATGCGGTAGATGTTGAAGGATATATAGCATGGATAAACCATGTGCTGGGAACAGGTTTCTCTGCGCAGAATCGATTCCAATTATGGGAATATTATGAGAGTGAGTGCTTGAGGAGATTGGATGAGGCATGGGAAAATATGCCAAGTCTCAACGATATATATGAATATGTGCCGAGTTCATTGCGTTGGGCTATGGGTGGAGTCGAGTTTTCAGATATATGTTATATGATTGAGGGAACGGGCAGTATTAAGAAATCAGAAATAGTAAAAGATTCGTATCCGGAAGCGATATATGTATGCAGAACAGCATTAAAGAAACATCTTATGGGGGATCCGAGAGAAGTCGAAAGTAAGATACAGCATATATGGGATTTGCTGAAATTTCCTAGAAGTGAAAGGAGTAAAATTGCTGATAAAAGTGTGCAGAAGATTGTAGAAATGACGCTTGTTATACCGGCTCGAATGATAGTGTATCTGGTGACAGAAATATGTAAGATGGATTTCTGGACGGAATGGAAGGAACTTCGTAATGACGTGTATCATGATGAAGATATTTCGAAATATACAAAAGCGGAATTGCAGGCGAGAAGGAAAATTGCAAGAGAAAGTGCAATAGAACCTATTCGGACAGCGAAATTTTTACGTAATGATGGTTTCTTTACGTTTTTTAGAAATCCGCAAGAATTAAAGGGAATGCCTAATTATTATTTATCAGACGACGAACGGGTATTTTGGTGGGATGGAACGGATGCAGTTATTTTATCTGAAGAAATGGAACAATGGCTGAGGGATTTAGGTGCTAGGCATAGAGAAATTGTGGAAGAGATGCAGGTTGAGAAGCTGACAAAAGAAGATTTCATGAAAGAACTGGTGGAAATTTTAAATCGAATAGAACAGTTCTACAAGAGAATTTATGCATTCCAAGGTATGTTCTACGAGTTTTTGCAGAACGCAACGGATATAAAATACAGAGCAGCAATTAAGCTCTTAGAACAATTAGAGGAAGAAAATAAGGAGGCTGGAAAGATTATCGAAAAAGTAGGGACATGGTGGGATTTAACCAGTAAAAATGTCACATTCAATATAGGACGACGCAGGATGAAACGTTATTTGAGTGTTATGGCAAATCAAAAACTCAGAATAAAGTATTTTGGTTTTTAATGAATGTCATCATTGTTTGATTAAGAATAAAAAATCGTGTATAATAGGATTGGTAAACAAATGATAAGTATATGGACAGATGATGAGATAAAAAAGTATAATGAATACCTAAAAATTATGGAGCAGCCGGTGATGCCAAGCCAGTTGCCGAAATGCAAGATAGATATGAAAGGCTTGTTGGCGTATGCAAGAGAAAAAGGTGTGGAACCGGCATATCTGTCCGAAGAGGAAAAAGAACGTTTTATTGTAAGAAAGTAAGAGAAGACTATGTACCCAATCATTGATAAGAAAGCGACGGGAAATCGCATAAAAAGAATAATGGATTGTCAGAATATTTCTGTAAAAGAACTAAAGGAATATCTTGGTTTGTCTTGCGTGCAGAGCATCTATCATTGGCTAGATGGTACATGTCTGCCTACCCTTGATAATTTGTATGCAATGAGTCAGCTGTTTGGAACTACAGTTGATGCGATGATATGTGGGAATAGAAAGCCTATAGTGGTACATAAGACGGATGCACGCAGCCGTAGGTTGTATGAGTATTACATGCGCTTGGCAGGATAGACTAAGCGCTTGTAAAATAGTATCAGCAAAACGGATATAATTAATAATGAACAACCGGCTCGTAGAGAGCCGGCTTTTTTTGACTTTTTTCAAATAAACACTAAATTTTTTTGCATGACCTTCCGATATAAATGCTA
>CAZMHL010000152.1:0-4969 GCA_964566065.1 uncultured Eubacteriales bacterium | reverse complement strand
GATTTTCCCAAATACGGAAATGACGATGACAGAGTTGACCTTATTGCAAAGGAAATGTCTCACAAGGTTATAACAGAGCTTCGCAAAACACCAACATACAGAAATGCAATTCACACTCTTTCTGTTCTTACAATAACATCAAACGTTATGTACGGTAAAAACACAGGTGCTACTCCAGACGGCAGAAAAGCCCACGAACCTTTTGCACCGGGGGCAAATCCAATGCACAACAGAGAAGAAAACGGTGCCCTTGCATCTTTGAATTCCGTAGCCAAAATCAGCTACGATGATTGTCGCGACGGTGTTTCAAACACATTTTCAATTACCCCCGACGCTCTTGGCAAAAACCAAGAAGAAAGAATAACAAATCTGGTTTCTATATTGGACGGATACTTTGCAAAAAAAGCTCATCACATCAATGTCAATGTGCTTAACAGAGAAACCCTTATGGCAGCTTATGAAAACCCTGATGCTTATCCTAATTTAACTATACGAGTTTCCGGTTATGCGGTTAACTTCCACAAGCTTTCAAGAGAGCAGCAGAGAGAAGTTATCAGCAGAACCTTCCATGAAAGCTTATGATGAAAGGTCGAATTCACTCTTTCCAGAGTCTCGGAACGGTTGACGGTCCGGGAATCCGCTTTGTAGTGTTTATGCAGGGATGCAATCTTCGTTGCAGTTGCTGCCATAATCCTGACACCTGGGAAATGAACGAAGGGATGCTTTTCACTCCTCAGGAGGTTCTTGACAAAGCAATCCGCTTCAAGGAATATTTCGGAACAAAAGGCGGAATTACGGTTTCCGGCGGAGAACCGTTACTTCAGGCGGAGTTTGTGCACGAGTTATTCAAAATGTGCCATGATGAAGGAATCAGCACTTGTCTTGACACTTCGGGAAGCATTATGAACGAGAAGGTCAAATTAATGCTTTCCGAAACTGACAGAGTATTGCTTGACATAAAATACACAAACGACGAAGAATACATTAAATATGTCGGTTGTGAGTATTGCAAAGTGATTGATTTTCTTGAGTATCTCAACATACAAAAAATACCTGTTACATTAAGACAGGTTATAATACCGGGTATAAATGACAATGAGGAAAATATTAAAAAAATGAAAAGCATTTATGAAAAATACGTCTGTATAGACAAAACCGAATTGCTTCCTTTTAAGAAAATCTGTCAGGTTAAATATGACAATATGGGTATTTCCTTTCCCTTTGCCGATATACCCGAGGCATCAAATAAAACAATAAAAAAACTTAAAGAACAAATATAAACACAAATTCATTTTAATTCAGAATGAATTTGTGTTTTTCCTTTTTCTGCTTAAATTTTACAATAAATATTGACAACCTGAAAATTTAGTGGTAGAATGATAGCATCTTAAATTATGCTCGATAAGTGTGGGTATAAATATTAAATGAAAGGAAGAAGAAAAATGAAAGTATCAAAATTATTGTCAGTAATCCTTGTTATCGCAATGATTATGAGCACAATGAGCATCTCAGTTTTCGCAGAAACAACAGCTTCAAATTATCCTGAAGCGGAAGTTACGGTTTTAGACAAAATTACTCTTGCAGCTGATGAATACCAGATTTATGACGGAAGTCTTAAAACCCCGACTAAAGCTCTTTCTCTTGAAGTTGTTATGAATTTCAAAGCAAACGAAACAGTTGAAGAAGCTGCTGATGGCGGTTTTCTCCCCTGGAAAGTAGATTTCTACTTAACATTTGACGGTTTAGCTTCCGACTCTTTTGTTGCAGACAACAGTTACCTCGTAGGTAACTATGGTTCATTTGGTTGGATTGCTATTCCTACTGATGGTATGGAAATTCAAAATGGTGTTACATATCCTGTAATGCAGGCTTATGATGCTAACATCACATACAAACAGATTTGTGATTCAGTTAAAGATTTCACAGCTGCTATTCATATCGACAAAGCTATCCTTGAAGCTAACCCTGATATGACCGTTAAACTTGAACTCAAAATGACAAATCCTGAAGATGAAACTGATGTTATTACAATTGGTGAACCTGCTGTTTACGATGTTGAAGACTTGAAACCTGTTTTGCCAAAAGCTGAAGTTTCTGTATTAAACAGAATTTCTCTTACACCTGATCAGTATCAGATTTACGATGGAAGCCTTAAAACTCCGACTGAAGCTCTTCCTCTTGAAGTTGTTATGAATTTCAAAACAACTGAAACCACAGAAGAAGCTCGTCCGAGCGGATATCTTCCATGGAAAGTAGATTTCTACTTAACATTTGAGGGCTTGGCTTCCGATTCATTTGTAGCTGATGACTGTTACCTTGCAGGTAACTATGGTTCATTTGGTTGGATTGCTATTCCTACTGATGGTATGGAAATTCAAAATGGTGTTACATATCCTGTTGTAGCCGGTTACGATTCAAACATCACATACAAACAGATCTGTGATTCAGTTAAGAATTTTACAGCTGCTATTCACATCAGCGATGCTATTCTTGATGCCAACCCCGACATGACTGTTAAGCTTGAACTCAAAATGACAAATCCTGAAGATGAAACAGATGTTATCACAATTGGTGAACCTGCAGTTTACACAGCTGAAGATCTGGAACCTTATGATGACTGGAAAGTTGTTCTTTGTCCTGATGGATACTACAGATGTTATGTAGGCGGTGTAGCAAAAACAGGTTGGGTAACAATCCCGGGAACAGAAGATACATACTACTTCTCTGCTAACGAAGAAAAATATGGTGCTGCATTAACCGGTGCAGACCAGGTCATTGGAAGTGAAACATACGACTTTACAGAAGAAGGTAAGCTCATTGGTGATGCTCCTAACAAAGATATCATCCCTGTAGTTCTCCCGCGTAAAGGCGGACTTGTTTCAGCAGGTTGGACATACAAGGACGGATTTATGTATTATTATTCAAAGAAAACAGGCGAAATGCTTGTTGGTGAAAACGTTCAGATTGGCAGCAAGAGATATAATCTCGGAACAGATGGTAAACTTGCCGGTTATGATTATTTCAAATTTATTGAAGAAAACCCGACACCGGATGCAGTTGATGTTGTAAAAGGTGATGACGGTATCTACAGATACATCCTTGAAAATGGTTCAGCATATAAAGGTGGTTGGAAAGTTCTCCAATGTGCTGAAGGAAACTATTACAAATACTATTTCTCAAAATCTGCTTCTAAAAATGGTGATGCTATTGCAACCTATGGTAAACAGATTGGTAGTGAATTCGGTACATTCCATCCTAACGGCACATTCATCTACCTCAAGTTTGTTCAGAACGAAGAAACAGGTGTTTACGAAATGAGCATGAGTAACTTCGTTGTGGCTGAAGAACAGGGTTCTAAGAATAATATTGTACTTGATTCTGACGGAAAATACAGATACTACATTGACGGTGAATTCCAGACAGGTTGGCATACTATTAACGGTAACAAATATTATTTTATAACAACAGATGGTTCTGCAAAAACAGGTATTTGTCCTCTTGGCAGTTATATGTGTGAATTCGAAGAAGATGGTAAATTTGTAAGACGTATATGCCTTATTTCAGAGTATAACGGTTAATTTTAAAGAAAAGTCATTGAATTCAATGACTTTTCTTTTTTGTTGATATATAGAGTGTTTTATGATAAAATAACTGCCATGAGGGAGCAGCGTGCATAAACTCTTTGCGCAGCAAGTCAACACACTGACCTTTTTTGAGTCTGGCTTATTTTAAAATGCGAGTCTCGTGTATAGCTTATGAAGCTATATATGGGGTCATTATATTCTTTTGACTTAAAGTATGGTTTCACCATACTTTTTAATTTTTGGGGAAATTTATATTATTTACTTTTTCATTCTTTTTTAACAGTATTTTATCAGGAAACGGTCTGGCTATGGTTCCTTTTTCAGTTTCGCTTACACGTCCAACGCAGAAAGAAAACTTTTATCTACAGCAAAACTTAACTAAGTCGAAATTTAATATTCATAAAAACCATTAGGAATACCTAATGGTTTTTTATATATTTAAAAATTTGTGTTAGAATATATTGTAAAGGAGTTGACTGCAATGAAAAAAATTACTTCTGCATTAGTTAAAGAATTTAAAGCTCATCTTATTGAAGAAGAAAAATCTTCCTCTACCCTTTCAAAATATCTTCACGATATTACAACTTTTAAAAACTGGATTAAAAAGCGAGAATTAAACAAAAGAACTGTCCTTGAATACAAGAACTATATAATAGAAAAATATGCCCCATCAAGTGTAAACTGCATCTTATCTTCTCTGAACAGTTTTTTCACTTTCAATGAATGGTATGATTTAAAAGTAAAAGCACTTAAGATACAAAGACAGATTTTTACAAGTAAAGAAAAGGAACTTTCCAAAGAAGAATACAACAAGCTTTTGCATACAGCCAAGCTCAAAGGAAACAAAAGACTGTATATGCTGATGCAAACAATATGTTCTACAGGAATAAGGGTATCAGAACTAAAATATATAACCATAGAAACATTGAAATCAAAAAAAGCTGATATAAATTTAAAAGGTAAAGTACGAACAGTGATCATTCCTGATGATTTATGCAAGATGCTTTTAAAATATACCAAAGAAAACGGAATAACAAAAGGTTGTGTATTCGTCAGCAAAAATGGAAAGCCTTTAGACAGAAGTAATATTTGGTCTGATATGAAAAAACTCTGTGAAAGTGCAGGCGTTTCAAAAGAAAAAGTTTTTCCTCACAATCTGAGACATCTGTTTGCTCGAACATATTATTCTATACAAAAAGACATCGTTCGCCTCGCAGATATTCTTGGGCATTCAAGTATTAACACTACGAGAATTTACACTATAGAGACAGGAGAAATACACCGTAAGCAAATACAGAAACTCGGATTATTGCGGTGTTAAAAAAATATACCACATAATCTAAATTATGTGGTATCAGTTTGTATTGCTCGGGAGAAATATTTAC
>CAZMHL010000151.1:0-4977 GCA_964566065.1 uncultured Eubacteriales bacterium | reverse complement strand
ACCTTGCTTTTGCCCGGTTTGTTCGTTCCGGATCATTTTTTCCTATTCCCTCAGGAATGAGGGGCAGGGGAGTTGAAGCGTTTAATAAAACACTTTTTTACATTCTGTCAGGAAGTTCAATTCCGATTATATCAAGCATTGCTGTCAAAAGTCTTAAAGTAAATGCAAGAACTGAAATTCTTGAAAGTCTCTTTGCAGAGTCCTCCTCGTTTAATACTTTGTATTCGTGGTAGAATTTGTTTACACTTACGCAGAGATTGTAAATATATTCAACAAGAACGTTTGGCGCAAAATCGTCAGCTGCAGCTTTGATTGCTGTTTCAAACTCTGTTATCAAAATAAACAAATCTCTCTGTGTATCGCCCTCGGGGAGCATAATTGAGTTAAAATCGGCAGACTCTGAAGCTTTTTCAAGAATTGATTTAATTCTTACGCCGCTGTACTGAACGTAAGGACCTGTCTTACCCTCAAAGGAACAGAATTTTTCAACGTCGAAAATGTAGTCCTTGCTTCTGTGGTTTGAAAGGTCGGCAAATTTAAGAGCGCCCATTCCAACTTTCTTTGCAATTTCGCGCATTGTTTCTTCATCTGTGTTTTCACTTAATGAACTTGAAACCTTTTTGTAAGCCTCTTCTTCAATGGTGTTAATAAGGTCTTCAAGACGCATAACTCCGCCCTCACGGGTTTTGTAGGGTTTTCCGTCACTGCCGTTCATAGTGCCGAAGCCTGCAAATTCCAGCTGAAGCTTTTTATCTGCAATACCTGTTTTTGCTGCGGTCTTAAAGAGTTGTTTAAAGTGCATACCCTGTCTGTTATCAACAACATATAAAATAAGTTCAGGGTCAAGCTCATCTGTTCTCATAATAATTGTTGCAAGGTCTGTGGTTGAATAAAGCACTGCACCGTCTGATTTTTCAAGAATGAACGGCGGGAGCGGAGGGTTATCGTTTTCATCTGTGATGTCAATAACCAGAGCACCGTCGTCAATGTGCGCAAAGCCCTCATCTTTGAGTTTTTTAATCATAGGAGGCATAATGTCACGGACATCGCTTTCGCCTTTCCATATTTCAAAATCAACAAGAAGTCTTGAGTAGTTCTTTTTCAGGTCTGCCTTTGAAACGGCAAGAACAGTTTCCCAGATGTCAAAGTAAATGCCTTCCCCTTTCTGAAGTTCAAAGGTGATGCGCTTACATTCTGCCATAACATCTTCGTTTTCTTTAGCTTCCTTGCTCTTTGCAGGATAGGTCTTTTCAAGAACACCGATAGTTATGTGTTTTTCTCTGTCCTCTTTTGTCTGTAAATTTTCAATGCCGAACTGTTCAATAATTCCGCAGATAACCATACCCATCTGAAGTCCCCAGTCACCAAGGTGAACATCGCCGTATGCATCATATCCGCAGAATTTTAAAATTCTTTTAATGGCTTCGCCGATAATTGCAGAACGAAGATGTCCCACGTGAAGGGATTTTGCAACGTTTGCTCCGCCGTAGTCAATAACTGCGGTTTTCTTTTCTCCCTTTTCAAAAAGGAAGGTTTCAGATTCAGCCATTTTTTTAATATAGTCAACTAAAAATTCATCAGATACATCAATGTTTAAAAAGCCGGGCATACAAGGATTGACATTTTTAAAAGCAGGATCCTTTTTAAGGATTTCCGCAATTTTGTTTGCAATGTCAATAGGTTTTTCTCTGTGAATTTTTGCAAGAGGCATACAGCCGTTGCACTGATACCGGCAAAGGTCGGGTCTTTTTGAAATTGACACAACGCCGTATTCTTTGTCATAACCTGCCTCGCAAAAGGCATTCATTACTTTTTCCGTCAGTATATTTTTAAAGCTCATTTTTTTCCTCCGTCAAACATTTTTCCTGATATTTTTTATTGATAACCGCAGTTACAACTGCGTAAAGAACCGCAAAAACAGGTACCCCTGCAAACATTCCCGCAATGCCGAACAAACCGCCGCCGATAAGAACCGCAAAAATTACGAAAACAGCTCTTATACCAAGAGAGTCTCCGAAAAGCTTCGGTTTTAAAATGTTTCCGTCAAACTGCTGAAGTATTATGATGAAAATGGTGAACACCAACGCTTCAAGAGGGTTTACAAGGAACAAAAGCAGTGCCGACGGAATTGCACCGATAAAGGGTCCGAAGAATGGAATTATGTTCGTAACGCCCACAATAACCGCAATCAGTACCGCATAATCAAGCTTTAAGAGAACCATGCCGATGTAGCAGATACAGCCGATTATAAAGGAATCGAGCACGTTTGCAATAACAAAGCTTCCGAAGGTTCTGTCGGTAAGACTTAAAACGTAGAAAATTCTTCTTGCGGTATCTTTTGAAAAGAGAACACGCACGAGCTTTCTTCCCGCTCTTTTGAATCGCTCCTTGTCAACAAGGAAATAAATTGAAATAATAAGACCGATAACAAAGTTCTTAAGACCTACGGTAACGCTCAAAAGAATGTCAACAAGCTTACCCATCATGTGCTGAAGGTCAAGACCTGCCGTTAAATCTTCAAACATTGTATTCATAATGTTGTAAACATCGCTCTGGGAAACGTTGAAAAGCTTTAAATAGTTTGCAACAACGTCAAAAGTGCCGACTCTGATTTGGGTAACATAAGTGGGAATAACATTTCCAAAGCCGATAATTGCATTGATTATGTGCGGAACAAAGAAGTAGAAGAAAGTTCCCACAATAAGAATAAATAAAACATAGGTTATCACCATGCTTATTGCTTTAATTGCGCCCTCTTTCGGTTTTCTTTTAAGGGCGGACAGCTTTTTGGCAAACCATCTGTAAGGATAATTTAAAATGTAAGCAAGAGCAAATCCCCACACAAAAGGTGAAAGAATGTCCATTATGTTGCCGAAGAGCCCTGTGAAATAGGACAAATTGTGCAGAATTGTGTAAAGAACAAGAGATGCCGCAATTACACCGAATGCACACAGGGAAATATTGATGTATTTGGGTTTTGCTTCAAATTTCATATACCCACCTCTTTAAAAAGTAATTTGTGCAGTTTTTGCATTTATAAGATTAATCAGGTCATTTGGATTCATTTCAATCTGGTATCCGATTTTTCCCGCCGAGAAAACTATCGTTTCAAGGGCAAGGCAGCTTTGGTCAATAACGGTCTGAAACTGCTTTTTCATACCTATGGGTGAACAGCCGCCGCGTATGTATCCCGTAACCTTTGTAATGTCTTTCACATGAATCATTTCAACACTTTTTTCATTAACCGATGCAGCACAGGATTTGAGATTCAGCTCCTTTGCAACGGGGATGACAAAAACGTAAAAATTTTTCGACGGTGCCTGTGTTACAAGAGTTTTGAAAACCTTGCTTTCGTCCATTCCCATTTTTGCGGCAATGGTAACCCCGTCAGCAAATCCGTTGTTTTCATATTCGTGTGTTGTATATTTTATTTTTGCTTTGTCAAGCATTCGCATTGCATTAGTTTTTACCATAATTTACACTCCGATACTGTATTATATCACAAATTGAATTATAAGTAAATCGGAAAAGTTCAAAATAACCACACTTTTTTCACAAATATATAGTAAAATAAACTAAAAGGTTGACTTTGTCAGCCGAAAACTGTATAATTAAACGAGAAACAAAAAAGGAGAGATTCAATTGAAAAAGATACTTGCACTTGTTCTTTGTCTTGTGATGGCAGTAACTCTTTTTGCTTCCTGCGATAAAACAATGACAATGGATGAAATTTTAGAGGATACAAACCTTGTGGTTGGTACAATCAGCTCAAAAGGTACAAAGCTTGATATTCATGTTTACGAAATCCTTTATCTTATGAATATGGATTATACCGCAGAAGATGCGTTTAATTCCGTAAAACAGGTAAAGACACTTCAGCTTAAGGCTATCGAAAACGGAATTGAGCTTGATGAAGATGCAATTGCAGAGGTTGACAGCCAGATTGAAAGCTACATTGAACAGTTCGGTTCAAAAGAAGCTCTTGAAGAACAGCTTTTACAGCTTGGCGTAACCTATGACCAGTTCTATGAAATCACAAAAATGTCACAGCAGGCTTCAATGTTCCAGAGCAAAATGGGCGACCTTGGAGCATTTACCGAAGTAACTGATGCGGAAGCAAAAGCTTACTTTAATGAAAGATTCTTAAAAGCAAAACACATTCTTCTTTCAACTCTGAACACAGAAACAAACGAAGCTCTTACAGAGGATGAACAGAAAGCAAAGAAAACAAAAGCAGAAGAAATTGTTGCTGCAATCAGAGGCGGAAAGGCATTTGAAGATTATGCAAATCTTTCGGAAGACCCGGGTTCTGAAACAGCTCCCGACGGATACGTTTTTGCAAAGGTATCAGACCTTCCTGAAGAAAGTGAAGAAAAACAGTATCTTGCTTACAGCGGACTTGCAATGGTTGAAGAATTTGAAAAGGGAACAATCGCTCTTGCAGTTGACGGCGTATCAGATGTCGTAGAATCACAGTACGGCTATCACATCATCAAAAGACTTGCTTTAACCGATGATGATTATACAAACAATGCGGAAATGGTTAAATCTTTAAT
The DNA here is from genome assembly GCA_964566065.1 of uncultured Eubacteriales bacterium. Taxonomy (GTDB): domain Bacteria; phylum Bacillota; class Clostridia; order RGIG6154; family RGIG6154; genus CAZMHL01. The sequence goes on along the minus strand of CAZMHL010000151.1, from coordinate 421 downwards.
GAATAACCAGAAATTCATTCAGACAGTTGCAGAATGGGAAGCTTCTTACAAAGTTAAGAAATACGAAAAAATTCTTAATTCAATTGACATCGAAGCTTTCAGAGCAACACTTCCTCAGGCAGAACCGGCAGAATAATTATCGGAAAAACAGGAATGTCAACGGGAGCTCACCTTCACTTTGAAGTAATAATTAACGGCGAGCACCATGACCCGCAGAATTTATTTGATAACAAGTAAAGTCAGTTCAATAAATGCTGCTAACAAAATTAAGCGCAAACCTGTGATTTTGTTACTTTCCAAAAATATTTAAAAAAAGGCTTGATTTTTTTGTCATAATATGATATCATAAGTTTTGCGTTTCGAGGCGTAGCTCAGTTTGGTAGAGTGCTTGGTTTGGGACCAAGATGCCGCAGGTTCAAGT
>CAZMHL010000150.1:0-5004 GCA_964566065.1 uncultured Eubacteriales bacterium | reverse complement strand
AAAGGTTGGCGTTATCTACGGAAACCCCGAAGTAACAACAGGCGGACGTGCGCTTAAGTTCTACTCAAGTGTTCGTATGGAAGTAAGAAAAGCAGAAGCAATCAAAAACGGAGCAGACGTTATCGGTGCAAGAACAAAGGTTAAGGTTGTTAAAAACAAGGTTGCACCGCCCTTTAAAGAAGCATATTTTGATATTATGTTCGGAACAGGCGTTTCAAGAGAAGGTGTTATTCTTGACTACGCTGTTGATAATGATATAATTCAGAAAGCAGGTGCGTGGTTCTCCTACGGCGAAACAAGAATAGGTCAGGGAAGAGACAATGCAAAGCAGTTCCTTGTTGACAACCCCGAAATCTGCAAAGAGGTTGAAGAAAAGGTAAAAGCTTTACTTGCAAAACCGTCAAATAAAGCTCCTGTAACTGAAGATGAAACAGAATAAAATAACTTCAATAGAGGTTCAGAAAAAACAAAGAGGAAGATTTTCGGTTTTTGTTGACGGTGAATTTTCCTTTGGAATCAGCGATATTGATTTGTATAACTTGAATCTTGCGGTAGGTGATGTTATCACCGATGAACAGATGGCTTTAATAGAAGAAACCATCGATGTTCAGAAATGCAGGGATTATGCGGTCGGTCTTGTTTCCAAAAAGATGTACGCCAAAAAGGAAATAGAAGAAAAGATGCAGAAAAAAGGTTTCTCAAAAACCGCGGTCTGCGGAGTTATGGATATCCTTGAGGAGTACGGATACATTAACGATGACCTTTACGCCGAAATGTACTGTGAATACCGGAGCAAAAAATTCGGAGCAAAGAAAATCAGCTACGATTTGCAGCTGAAAGGTATTTCCAAAGAAATAATACAGAAATACATAAATAAAATCAGTAATGAAGACGAGCTTCTGAACCTTATGAAAGCAAAAATAAAAGGCAAAGCTGTTGATATGAAAGAAAGACAGAAAATAATAAGACATTTTCTCTCTAAAGGCTTTGAATATGACAAAGTCAGTTCTTGTTTAAACAGTCTTTGCGGAAATGAGACAGAATATTATGAGTAATATATCTCTGGTATCGCTTGGTTGTGCCAAGAATCTTACCGACAGCGAGGTAATGCTGGGTAAGCTTTCCGGGGCAGGATATACATACACAAGCGACGAATCCGAGGCAGAAATAATAATAGTAAATACCTGTTGCTTTATTGACAGCGCAAAGCAGGAATCAATAGATACAATACTTGACATTGCCGAAAACAAGAAAACAGGAAAGCTTAAATATCTTATCGTGGCAGGATGTATGGGCGAAAGATATGGCAGGGAAGTTTTAAAAGAGCTTCCCGAGGTTGACGGCGTTATAGGAACCGGTGATTTTGATAACATCTGTGAATTGATTGAAAAAATCAAAAATAACAGAGGCGCATACATTTCAGGATGTATGAATGCATCCCTTGAAACCATTGACAGAGTTGTTTCAACACCGCCTTATACAGCTTATCTTAAAATTGCCGAAGGCTGCGGTAATAACTGTACATATTGCGTAATTCCCTCAATAAGAGGAGCTTACAGGAGCAGACCCGAGGAAAGCATTTTGAAAGAGGCTGAAAAGCTTGCCAAAGACGGCGTTAAGGAGCTTATTTTGATTGCCCAGGACACGTCGGGCTACGGCAAAGACCTGTACGGAGTGCCAACGCTTGCCGGACTTGTAAACAAGCTTTCAAAGATAGACGGCATAAAATGGATAAGAGTTCATTATCTTTACCCCGAGGGAATTACAGACGAACTCCTTGATGAATTTAAAAACAACGAAAAGCTTGTTAATTATTTTGATATTCCCATTCAGCATATTTCCGACAGTGTTTTAAAGAGAATGGGGAGAAGAACAAGCAGGGAAAACATAGTAAATCTGATTAAAAAAATAAGAAGCACTGTTGAAAATCCCGTTATAAGAACATCGCTTATAGCAGGCTTCCCGGGAGAAACCGAAGAGGATTTCAGCGAGCTTGTGGAATTTGTAAGAGAATTTAAGCTTGACAGAGTGGGCGTATTCCCATACTCCTGCGAAGAGGGAACCCCTGCCGCAAGACTTGACGGACAGCTTGATGAGGACGAAAAAGCGGCAAGAGCGCAGAGAGTAACCGAGGTTCTTTACGAAATTTCCGAGGAAATATGTGAAAGTAAAATCGGAGAAAAAATGACGGTTATTACTGAAGGATACGACCCGATACTTAAAATGTATTCGGGAAGGTCTTACGGCGACTCGGTTGATGTTGACCCCAAGGTCTTTTTCAGAGGAGAAAAGGGAAAGTACAATGCGGGTGATTTCGTTCAGGTTAAAATTGATGACTACATAGAGTGCGATCTTTTGGGAGACGTTGTATAAGAAAGGATTAAGCTATGACTATTTCAAATAAACTTACAATTTTAAGAATGATAATGGTGCCGATATTTGTAGTGCTTTATGCTTATGATTATGTGATTGCATCAGCAATAGTTTTCATTCTTGCATCACTTACGGACAGCCTTGACGGGTACCTTGCAAGAAGCAGAAACGAAATAACAAATTTCGGTAAATTCGCAGACCCGATTGCAGATAAAATTCTCGTAATTTCAGCCCTTGTCTGTATGGTTGAAAAGGGAATAATTCCCGGATGGACGGTAATAACAGTCGTTGCCCGTGAGTTCATAATTTCGGGAATAAGAATGAGTGCCGCATCACAGAATGTGGTTATTGCCGCAGACAAGCTGGGCAAAATCAAAACCGTTACCCAGATGATTGCCATTACACTTCTTGTATTTAAATTTGAGAATATATTTTATGTTGATTATATATTATTCTACATAAGTGTATTTTTTACCGTGCTTTCAGGTGTGGATTACCTTGTTAAATACGGTAAAGTATTAAAAGATTAGGAGGACATTTTATGATTTTTGAAAAGGTAAAAAGCGTTATTGCAGAACAGACGGGCATAGATCCTGAAACAATAACCATGGAATCCTCTTTTGTTGAGGATCTTAATATCGACTCAATCGATTTAATCGAGCTTATTATGATGCTTGAAGAGGAATATAACATTGAGTTCAGTGAAGATGACGCCGAAACAATCAAAACAATCGGCGATGTGGTAAACTACATAAATCGGAATTGTTAAGCATTGAATCAGAGTATGTCTTGGATAAGGCATACTCATTCGTGTTTTTCTGTAAAGTTTTTTCAGAGGTGCATTATGCAGAATTTAGACAAGCTTCAGGGAAAAATCAAATATAAATTCAAAGATATATCGCTGCTTGAAACCGCTCTTACCCACAGTTCTTATTTAAACGAACACAAAGAGGTAAAAGAGTCTTACGAAAGGCTTGAATTCCTGGGAGATGCGGTGCTTGGGCTTATAGTAAACGAAAAGGTTTACTCTCTTTTCCCCGATGAGGACGAGGGCTTTTTGTCAAAGCTTAAAGCTTCGGTTGTGTGCGAGCAGACCCTTGCAAAATTTGCAAGAGAGCTTGACTATGAGGAAAATATCAGAATGGGGCACAGCGAAACCATGAGCGGAGGTATGAACAGAGATTCCGTTCTTTGTGACTGCTTTGAATCCGTTCTTGCGGCAATTTACCTTGACAGCGGTTTTGAAAACACAAGGAAATGGCTTAACGGCGTAATTTCCGATGATGTTTATTTTTCCGACGATGTAAGAACGGAAGACTATAAAACAACGCTTCAGGAAAAAGTTCAGAGAACCGGCGGAAGCATCAGTTATAAAATAGTTTCCCAGAGCGGCCCCGATCACGAAAAGGTGTTTGAGGCAGAGGTTTATGTAAACGGCAGACCGATAGCAAGAGGAAAAGGCTCGTCAAAGAAAAATGCAGAGCAGAGTGCGGCTGAAAATGCACTGAAAAACAGAGGGGTGTAAGTTTGTTTTTAAAATATTTGGAAGTTCAGGGATTTAAATCGTTTCCTGATAAAGTGAAAATTGAATTCAATAAAGGTATAACAGGTATTGTCGGTCCTAACGGAAGCGGAAAAAGTAATGTTTCCGATGCCATAAGATGGGTAATGGGTGAACAGAGCGTTAAAAGTCTTCGAGGCGGAAGAATGGAAGACGTTATCTTCTCAGGTACCGAAACAAGAAAACCGTTGAGTTTTGCAGAAGTTTCAATTTGCTTTGACAACACTCACCGTCTTTTTAACGTGGAATTCAACGAGGTGCTTATTACAAGAAGATATTTCCGTTCGGGTGAGAGTGAATATTATATCAATAAATCCTCCTGCAGGCTTAAGGATGTTCACGAACTCCTTATGGATACAGGTATGGGTAAAGACGGTTATTCGGTTGTAGGTCAGGGTAAAATTGACGAAATGATAACCGCAAAGCCTGAAGAAAGACGTGCAATTTTTGAAGAGGCATCGGGTATTTCAAAATATAAATACAGAAAGCTTGAATCGGAAAGAAAAATTCAGCAGACCGATGAAAATCTCGTAAGACTTCTTGACCTTCTTTCTGAAATAGAGGGCAGACTTGAACCTCTTAAAACCGACTCGGAAAAGGCTAAAAAATATCTTGAACTTAAAGCTGAGCTTAAAGAACACGAAATTAATCTTTCTGTAAATATGCTTGAAAAAATCAAGGTTTCCCTTGAAAAATTCAACAGCGATTATGAAACTATCTGTGCCCAGATTGAAGATGTACAGAAAAAAATAACCGCAACCGAAGAAAATCACGTTAAATTCAACGAAGAGCTTCAGAGTAAGGAAAATGAAAGGGAAGAGCTTAACACAAAGCTTCTTGAAATAAATAAAATTATTTCCAATTACGAAAATCAGATAAACATTTTCGTAAACAATCTTAAAAACAGTAATGAAAATACCGCAAGAATTCTTGATGAAATAGAGCAGACAGGAAAAACTGTTGAAGAAACCCGAAAAGAAAAAGAAACACAGCTTGAAAAACTTAAAGAAGTTGAAGAAATTATTTCAAAGCTGAAAGAAAACCTTGAAAAGTTCAGGGAAGAGTATGAC
>CAZMHL010000149.1:0-5058 GCA_964566065.1 uncultured Eubacteriales bacterium | reverse complement strand
GCTTCTGTTTGTGCTTTGGATTTTCACAAATTACCATAATATTACCTTTGCGTTTAATTACCTTACATTTTTCGCAAATAGGTTTTACGGATGGTCTAACTTTCATAATAACCTCCATTTATTCAGCTGATTTCAGCGATATTTGTATAAATACAACCTGATTATTTAGCTCTCCATGTAATTCTGCCCTTTGTAAGGTCATAGGGTGACATTTCAACCGTAACCTTATCGCCCGGAAGAATTCGTATATAGTTCATACGAAGTTTTCCTGCAATATGAGCCAGTATCACATGTCCATTTTCCAATTCAACCTGAAACATAGCATTCGGCAGAGATTCTACCACTGTGCCTTCAAGTTCAATTACATCATCTTTTGCCATGGATATACCCTCCAATTTTACATAAGATTTAATGATTTAAGTTCTTTTCTTATCATTGAATCAGTAACCGTCTGATTTGCTTCAAGCTTTTCCTTTATAAAATCCAAGGAATATTCGGTAGCAATCAGATGTTTAATTTTTTTCTTCTTAGGAGTATCCACTTTTCTGATTTTACCGTCAGAAACAAAACAAATGTTATCCTCAACCGATAAAACCACAAAATAATTGTCTTTATCCCTACCGGCATTTGATTTAACCACACGCCCGGGGTAAATATCCAAAAAAATCACCTCTAAGAATTTTAATATATAGTCAGTATTTCAGGTTCACCGTTTGTAATCAAAACCGTGTTTTCATAATGAGCAGACAAGCAGCCGTCCTGAGTTACGGTAGTCCATTCATCATCGAGCACCTTCACTCTATAGTCTCCTTCATTAATCATAGGCTCAATTGCAAGTGTCATACCTGCAACTAATCTTGCGCCTCTTCCGGGATTACCGAAATTGGGAACCTCAGGGCTTTCGTGTAACGCAGCCCCAACGCCATGTCCTACAAAATCCCTTACAACTCCATAGCCTTCTTTTTCGGCACAAAGCTGAACGGCATTTGAAATGTCTGAAACTCTGAAGCCTTCTCTGCAGTATTTCAAGCCCCGAAAGAAACAGTCTTTAGTAACTTCGATAAGCTTTTTAGCATTATCTGAAATATTACCAACTGCGAAGGTTCTTGCAGCATCGCCGTGATAACCTTTATAGTTAGCACCGCAATCGATGCTGATTATATCTCCTTCTTTTAAAACAATCTTATGACTTGGAATACCGTGAATAACCACATTGTTCAGGGATGCACAGATTGATCCGGGAAAACCACCGTAGTTTTTGAATGACGGAATACAGTCGTTTTTTCTTATAAACTTTTCAGCCATTTTATCAAGCTCAAAAGTTGTTATACCCGGCTTAATGTTTTCTTCAAGAAACTGAAGTGTTTCTGCTGTAACCTTTCCGGCTGTACGCATAAGTTCAATTTCTCTTTTTGATTTAACATTAATCATTCTGAACACCTAATGCCTTGAAGATTTCTCTTGTAGTATCAGCTACACTTTCCTGACCTTCAGCAACAACCAGATTACCTTTTTCTTTATAGAAGTTTATAAGCGGTTCTGTCTGTTTATGATAAACTGACAGTCTGTTGTTTATAACTTCAGGAGTGTCATCCTTGCGGCAGATAAGCTCAGAGCCGCAAGAATTACATATTCCTTCAACATCCGGTTTATTACTTACAATATGATAAGTTTTTCCGCACTTGGAACATTCTCTTCTTCCCGAAAGTCTTGAAACTATTGTTTCATCGGGAACAGCGATTTCCAGTACCTTATCTATAGTGATATTTTTATCGTCCAATGCAATTGCCTGGTTTATTGTTCTCGGAAATCCGTCTAAAATATATCCGTTCAAGCAATCGCTTTCTTTAATTCTGTTGAGCAGAAGCTCAATAATAACGTCGTCCGGTACCAACTGACCGCGGTCAATATATCCTTTGGCAAGCTTGCCAAAATCTGTATTATCCGCAATGGCATGTCTTATCATAAGCCCTGTTGATATCGTCGGAATATTAAGCTTTTCTGAAATAAATTCAGCCTGTGTTCCTTTACCTGCTCCCGGAGCACCTAAAAGAATAATTTTCATTTACCGTCACTCCTTAAAAGCACTAAATTATTCCAAGAAACCTTTGTAGTGTCTCATCATCATCTGTGATTCCAATGACTTAACTGTTTCAAGCGCAACGCTTACTACGATAAGGATTGAAGTACCACCGATTCCGATATTGAATCCTGAAATTCCTGAAAGTGCCAGCGGTAAAATTGCAATTATACCAAGGATAACAGCACCGATAAGTGTAATCTTTCCGAGTACTTTTGCAATGTAATCAGAAGTTGGTTTACCGGGTCTGATACCAGGTACAAAACCGCCGTTTCTCTTCATGTTATTCGCCATTTCAATAGGATTAAACTGTATTGAAGTGTAGAAATATGTGAAGAAAATGATTAACAGGAAGTAAAGTACTGCATAGAACCATGAGTTTGTGTTGAACAATCCAACAAACTTAGCCCAGAATGAACCTGCCGCAGGCTGTCCGAACAAATTCACGATTGTTGCAGGGAATGAAAGTATTGACATTGCAAAGATGATAGGCATAACACCTGACATCGATACTTTGAGCGGAATGAATGTGCTCTGTCCGCCATACATTTTTCTTCCAACAACTCTCTTTGCATACTGTACGGGAATTCTTCTTTCACCTTCGTTAATTGTAACAACGAAGCCTACGATAAACACTGCAAGTATTACAAACAATACAACTGCTATAATACTGAACAAGCTGAAATACTCACCCTGCATATAGCTTAACAATGCTTTAATACCATCATCAGCACCGGAGATAATACCGATGAAGATGATAAGGGATATGCCGTTTCCGACACCGATTTCAGTAATTTTTTCACCAAGCCACATAAGGAATGCGGTACCTGCTGTAAATGTAAGTGTTATTGTAACGAATGACAACAAACCTGCATTATTTACTGAACCCTGGAGTGCAGCGTATAATCCTGCTGCCTGGATAAATGCTAAAATAACTGTAGCGTATCTTGTATACTGAGCAATTTTCTTTCTGCCCTCTTCACCCTCTTTAGCAAGTCTTTCAAGAGCAGGAACTGCTACTGTCAAGAGCTGCATAATGATTGATGAGTTGATATACGGTGTGATACTCATAGCGAAGATGGTTGCATTACCAAATGCACCACCACTGATTGTATTGAATAATCCGAACAATGAATTTGAATCGGAAACCAAAGCTGCAAGAGCTTCTTTGTTAAGTCCCGGTACAGGGATTGTTGAACCGAATCTGAACACAATCAATAAGAGAATTGTATATAAAATTTTCTTTCTAAGGTCGGGAATCTTCCAAGCGTTTTTTAACGTCTGAAGCATCTCATATCACCTCAGCCTTTCCGCCGGCAGCTTCGATTTTTGCTTTTGCACCGGCTGTGAATTTAGCTGCTTTTATATTTAATTTCTTATTTAATTCGCCGTTTCCGAGGATTACGATACCGTCACAAACTTTGCTGATGATACCCTTTTCCTTCAAAATTTCGGCTGTTACTTCTGCGCCGTCATCCATAACATTAAGGTCGGATAACTTAACTTCAATATATTCTTTAGCAAATATATTAGTGAAACCTCTCTTTGGAAGTCTTCTGTATAACGGCATCTGACCGCCTTCAAAGCCAGGTCTTACTCCGCCACCTGTACGTGCTTTCTGACCCTTATGACCTTTACCTGCCTGTGTACCGTTACCTGATGCATGACCTCTGCCCTTTCTGTAATTTTCTTTTACAGAACCCGGAGCCGGTGATAATTCACTAAGATTCATCTGCTACACCTCCTTAATTTTTTATATTTCCTCAACCTTTACAAGATGTGATACTTTGTTTACCATACCTAAAATCTGAGGATTAGCTTCTTTTTCTACAGATTGTCCTATTTTCTTAAGTCCCAAGGCTGCAACTGTGGCAATCTGATCCTGTTTTCTGCCAATTACGCTTTTAGCTAATGTAACTTTAATTTTTGCCATTTTTGCGTCCTCCTTAACCTAATAATTCTTCTACGTCCTTACCTCTGAGAGCAGCAACATCTTTTGCATTTTTAAGACTTGCCAATCCCTGGATTGTAGCGCCAACCATATTCTTAGGATTGTTTGAACGAAGTGACTTCGCTCTGATATCTCTGATACCAGCAAGTTCCAATACTGCTCTGGCAGGACCGCCGGCGATGATACCGGTACCCTGTTTAGCAGGCTTAAGCATAACTCTGCCTGCGCCATATTCGCCGATGATTTCGTGTGGGATAGTTGTATCTACCATAGGAACTGTTACCATGTTCTTTTTAGCAGCTTCGATAGCTTTTCTAACAGCTTCAGGAATTTCTGCTGCTTTACCCATACCACAGCCAACGTGGCCGTTCTGGTCTCCAACAACAACCAAAGCACTGAATCTGAAAGTTCTACCGCCTTTAACAACTTTAGCAACACGGTTTATATCAACGACTGTTTCTTTTAATTCAACACCGTTTGTGTTAATATCTGCCATAATTACCCTCCTACTAGAATTCTAGTCCGCCTTCTCTGGCACCTTCGGCTAATGCCTGAACTCTGCCGTGGTATACATAACCGCCTCTGTCGAATACAACAGTTTTAATTCCTTTTGCAATAGCTTTTTCTGCAACCATAAGGCCAACTTTTTTTGCAGCTTCTTTATTTGAACCGGCACCTTCGAATCCGGCTTCCAAAGATGATGCTGAAACAAGTGTCTTGCCTTCAACGTCATCAATTATCTGTGCATATATGTTTTTAGAGCTTCTGTAAACATCAAGACGAGGTCTTTCAGCTGTTCCTGAAATGTTCTTTCTGACTCTCTTGTGTCTTGCAACTCTAGCAACATTACTTGAAGTTTTATTAATCATAAACTAACTCCTTTCTTTAGTTTCATGCGATAAGCAGATTATTTCTTACCTGTCTTACCTTCCTTACGGATAATAACTTCATCGATGTATTTGATACCTTTTCCTTTGTAAGGTTCAGGTAATCTCTTTTCTCTTACAACAGCAGCAAACTGTCCGAC
>CAZMHL010000148.1:0-5073 GCA_964566065.1 uncultured Eubacteriales bacterium | reverse complement strand
CTACCACAATATTAAAAAATTCACAATGTTTTTTTACTGAAGGTTGAGAACATCGTCACGGATGTTACCTGTTTCCCCCTCTACATTTGTGTAAGTTTCGGGAACTTCACCGACAATTATTGTGTGAACTGCAGGGATTGTTGTTGTAACAGATGTGCTTTCATCTATTCCCGAAAGATAGGTATAACACCCTGTTTTTATGACGATATTTATTTCATGCTTTGTCTGATTTATTCCTGCGGATATAAAACTGTCATTAAAATCCACATTAAGCACACCGGACGGTGCAACCTTCACCTTAACCTTCGGTCCCACATTTGAAACAAGGGGATTTTTTGAAATGTACACAAGAGGTACGGTTATGTAAAAACTGTTATCTTTTTTCAGAGCCTGTGTTATACGCTCTGAAATATTATGCTTCAAAAGGCTCATTTTTACCGTATCGCACAAAACCGCTTTAACTCTCCCCCCGTCATCAAATGTAACCTTTGCAAGGGTGTCGTAGGTTACATTTTCAAGTTCTTTTTTAACCGCCTCATTTATTATTCGGTTAAGCATATTATTTGCACCTGTTCTGCACTTCATTTCAATATACGGAATATATCCTTTAACCATATAATTCAGAAAAAGTACAATTAAAAGGGCTGTCAGAACCGTCAAAGCAAAAACATTGATGTTCTTTTTTCTTACAACTATTATTTTCTCACTGCTGAAAAGTCTCAAAAAACAACCTCCCTAAAAAGCAAACAAGCCGGAAAAATTCCGGCTTGTTTGCGATATTACCGTTTTACCGGTATGATTATTTCATATTTCTTTCATATGATTCAATCATCTTTTTAACCATCTGTCCGCCAACAGAACCTGCCTGTTTAGATGTTAAATCACCGTTGTAACCGTTCTTAAGGTTTACGCCTACTTCGTTTGCAGCTTCCATTTTGAACTGTTCCATTGCAGCCTTTGCTTCAGGAACTGAAATTTTACTTCTTGACATTTCTTTACACTCCTTAAATATTGTTTGGCAACTGATATGTCTCCGACCTTTTCGGAAGCAAATCAATTACGTTAATATTTTTAGCCGTGTGTTTTTTTATATGCTGGTATCTTTTAGAAATTTTTTTATTCTGTTTCATCTGCTACTTCCATTTTGGTTACAGACACCTCATAAGCTGTTTTGATTATAAAATTTTCTTCATCAATTTTCTTTTTATATTCTCTGCTCTGTATTCTTCCCCACAGCTTTACATTTGTTCCCACAGGCAGATTTTCCGTAAACTTTGCATTTCTGCCCCACATTATGCAGGGAAGATAATCGGATTTTCCATACTGTCTGTTTACCGCAACAAGAGCGTCACAGATTTCCCTGCCGAAGGGCGTGGTTCTGTAAACGGGCGGTTTACAGATAAATCCGTTTATAAATATGCTGTTGGGAGTTTCAAAAGCCCCGTCATCTTCATTGAATTTTTTCACAAAAACCGTAAGTACAAGCTTGCTTCCCTCGTCGGTGTAATTATTATAGGAACGAAACTGTCCCGTAACTCTGATTTCGTCACCCGCCTCAACAGGCGTGCAGTTAAGTATTCTTTCGGAAACCGTAAGTATTATATTGTCAAAATTATCGCTCAGTCTCTTGACTTTAAGCGGAAATTTCATAAATGTTTCTCCGTAAATCTCATGGCTGAATTCCGGGATGCCGTCTACAGTTCCTTCAAGTCTGACCTCGTTATTTTCAATTAAATTTTCCATAAATGTCCCCCTGATGTTTTTATATTATTATATTTATGCAAAATTTACCTTTAATATACTAATTTATTTGAGCCCATAATATGAAAGAGGTGATAAATTTGGAATCAAACGAAGAAAAAGGATTAAGCAAAGTAAAAAGTAACATTTTCTGTCTTAACATAATCGGTGAAGTTGAGGGACACAGCGTTCTGCCCTCACAGAACAAATCAACAAAGTATGAACACATTATCCCAAAGCTTGTGGAAATAGAAGAAGATAAAAAAACTGAAGGTCTTCTTGTTATTTTAAACACAGTCGGCGGAGATGTTGAAGCAGGTCTTGCAATTGCCGAGCTTATTGCGGGAATGAGCAAACCAAAGGTTTCACTTATTTTAGGCGGAGGGCACTCAATAGGCGTTCCCCTTGCGGTTGCGGCAGACTATTCTTTTATTGCCCCGTCTGCCACAATGACAATTCATCCCATAAGAACCAACGGAACAATTATCGGCTCGAATCAGGCTTTTGAGTATTTAAACAAGCTTCAGCAAAGCATTATCAGCTTTGTAATCAATCATTCAAGCATAAGCAAAGAGCGTTTTACAAGCCTTATGAATGACCCCACGCAGATTGCAAATGACATAGGCACGATTCTCTTTGGCAAAGAAACCGTTGAATGCGGGCTTATTGATGAGTCGGGCACAATCAAGGATGCTCTTGACAAATTACACTCAATGATAAAAGAAAAGAAATAATTGTGGATTTTTTTCGCTTTTTATGCTATAATGGACGTGATTATTTTTAAGGAGCATTGAAAATGGCTAAAACGAAAAGAAAAAGCAGCAAATCAAAGGTTACGCAGGACAGTATGACAACTGAAATTGTGTCAATTGTTTTTGTTGCAATTTCCATATTCTTTTTAATATCTATGTGGTCTGACAAAGGAGGAGCGCTGGGAAGCGTGATTAAAAACATTTTCCTGGGCATTTTCTCAATTTCAGCCTACATTCTTCCGATTCTGTTCATTGCAATCGGCACAAACCTTATAATTGAAAAGAAAATTGTAAAATACAGATATATTTACATCTGCATTTCACTTATCACTCTTTCAGTTGTAGCCGCTTACAGCTTTTTCAGTCCTCTTGCTGAGGGAACTCTGGCAGAAATGGTTTCCTCACTTTACATAAACGGGCAGATTCATACAGGCGGCGGTGTTATCGCAGGGCTTATTGACATACTTTTAAGAAATCTTATAGGCGACGGCGCTCTGATTGTCTACATTGCATCAATCCTTATCTGTCTTACGGTTATGTTCAGATTCTCAATCAACAAATTTATAACCGGGCATCTTGCACAAATTAAAGAAAAGGCAAAAGAGAAAAAAGAAAAGAAAGAGCTTGAAAAAATAAACAAAAAGAAGAAAAAGGACATTGAAGATATTCCCGTTATCGGCACACAAGCCGAAGATGAGGAAGAAGAAAAAGACGAAAACTACATTGTTATCCCCGAACACGAGGACATTGAAATCGGTCCCGATATGGTGATTGAAGAAACAGATACGTCTGACGGGGAAAACATTGACACGGTAATTGAAGCTGACAATCAGGTTGCTCTTGACATTCGTTCAAAGGGTGTTGAGGAGTTTGTTCCCGAAAATGAATATACATACATTGAAAATTACGAATTCCCCGATATTGAGCTTTTGAAGCCCAACAAAAAAAGCGGAAAATCAGGCAAAGAGCAGGACATTAAAAACAATGCGAGAAAGCTTGTGGATACACTGGCAAGCTTCGGCGTTCAGGCGCAGATTCTCCAGGTAAGCAAAGGTCCTGCAATTACAAGATATGAGCTTCAGCCAATGGCAGGTGTTAAGGTAAGCAAAATTGTTAACCTTGCAGACGACATTGCCTTAAACCTTGCGGCTCCGACCGTAAGAATTGAAGCGCCTATCCCCGGCAAAGCGGCAATCGGTATTGAAATCCCCAACCCGGACATTGATATGGTTTCAATGAGAGAGGTTATTGATACGGACGAATTCAGAAATCACCCGTCAAAGCTTGCGGTTGCTTTAGGTAAAGACATAAGCGGATCACCCATTATTATTGACCTTGCAAAGATGCCTCATCTTCTTATTGCGGGTGCAACAGGTTCGGGTAAGAGTGTATGTATCAACTCAATCATTACAAGTATTATGTACAAGGCAAACCCCAACGAAGTAAAACTTCTTCTTATCGACCCGAAGGTTGTTGAATTAAGCGTTTACAACGGTATTCCTCACCTTGATACACCTGTTGTTACAAAGGCAAAGCGTGCCGCAGGCGCTCTTTCCTGGGCGGTTACCGAAATGATGAGAAGATACGAGCAGTTCTCCGAAACAAAGGTAAGGGATATTAAAGGCTACAATGCGGCAATGGCTGAAAAAGGCTATCCGTTAATGCCGCAGGTTGTTATTATTATAGACGAGCTGGCTGACCTTATGATGGTTGCACCAAACGAGGTTGAAGACTCTATCTGCCGTCTGGCACAGCTTGCAAGAGCCGCAGGTATGCACCTTGTTATTGCAACACAAAGACCTTCTGTTAACGTTATTACAGGTATTATTAAAGCAAACATTCCTTCAAGAATTGCGTTCTCGGTTTCATCACAGGTTGACTCAAGAACAATTCTTGATATGGCAGGAGCTGAAAAGCTTCTCGGACGAGGCGATATGCTTTACCATCCCGTCGGAAACAGCAAGCCAAAGAGAATTCAGGGTGCTTTTGTTTCGGACGGCGAAGTTGAAAGCATTGTAAAAGCGGTTAAAAAATCTGCCGTTGCACAGTATAACAACGACATTGTTGAACACATTGAAAGAGAAGCCCGGAGCGATGCGCAGAAAGAAGCGCAGGACAACCCCGGCGAGTGCGACGAGCTTCTTACAAAGGCAATTGACATTATTATGGAGCTGGGTCAGGCGTCAACCTCAATGATACAGAGAAAATTAAGCGTCGGCTATGCAAGAGCGGGCAGAATTATGGATCAGATGGAGGAACGGGGAATTGTCGGACCTTCACAGGGCAGTAAGCCGAGAGATATTCTTCTTACAAGAGAACAATATTTAGAGCTTAAAGCAAACGGCGACCAGACAGCGGTGCCAAAGGCAGAAGCACCTGCACCTGTTGCTGAACCAAAGCCCGAGCCAAAACCAACGCCAAAGCCTGAAGTTAAACCGGAGCCAAAACCGGCACCGCCTGTTCAGACACCACCGCAGACAAGCAGCAGCTCCTTTGACGATGACTACATTGAACCTATTGAATACTAGAAGGGGCTGTCTCAATAAATCAAAACCCATGAATAATTATTCATCCTGTAGGG
>CAZMHL010000147.1:0-5095 GCA_964566065.1 uncultured Eubacteriales bacterium | reverse complement strand
TCTTTTCTCAGGAGTTGCTGTAAGAAAGATTTTAATTTCTGCATCGGGCAAAACGTGAGTTCCTACATCCCTGCCATCCATAATTACATCTGACGATTCAGAAAGTTTTCTCTGTATAGTAACAAGTTTTTCTCGCACTGCCTTGATGGTACCTACATCTGATGCAGCTTTGGACACATCAGGTGTTCTTATTAAATCTGTAACGTTTTCTTTGTTAAGAAATATCTGCTGTTCACCGTTTTCGTAAGAAATTGTTATATCAATATCATCAAGATAAGGTACAATATCATATTGGTTATCAATACTTATTTTATTTCTTAAAGCGTATAATCCTATAGTTCTGTACATAGCACCGGTATCTATATAAACATACCCAAGTTTTTTTGCTAAAAATTTAGCTATAGTGCTTTTACCTGCACCTGAAGGTCCATCTATTGCAATTTTCATATATACTCCTTTATTCCGAACATGATAATCCGGCAAGATACCCTGTAGAAAAAGCAATCTGCAAATTATATCCGCCGGTATAACCGTCTACATCTATTATCTCACCGCAAAAATAGAGTCCATGCATTAATTTAGATTCCATAGTAGAAGGGTTGATTTCTTTCACATTTACACCACCACTGGTAATTATAGCCTCGTCAACAGGTCTTAATTTTGATACAGTAAGTGTAAAATTCTTTAATATATCTATCAAATTATAACGTTCTTTTTTGGTTATGTTATTTACTTTTTTATAAGGATCAATACCGGAAAGCTTAATAACGACCGGAATCATAGCTTTTGGAAGAAGCTCGTTTAACGCGTTGGAAAAATTTTTATTTATATTTATACTAAAATCACGTAATAATCTTTTATCAAGAACTTCAACAGATAAAGAAGGTTTCAAATCAATAACTAATTTATAGTTTCCTGTTTTTCTCATATGAGAACTCGTGCTTAATACTACAGGTCCGGAAACTCCAAAATGAGTAAAAATCATTTCTCCAAAATCATTGTATACTTCTTTATCATTTAAAACTAGTTTAATTGATATGTTTTTAAGTGACAGCCCCTGAAGTTCTTTGCAAATATTTTCTTTTATCTCAATTGGGACGAGTGATGGAACAGGTTCAACAATATTATGACCGCACGATTCTGCAAATTTATAACCATCGCCGGTTGAACCGGTAAGAGGATATGACAATCCACCGGTAGCAATGATAATTTTTTCGGCAAAGTAGCTTCCCGATGCAGTTTTAACTCCGCATATCCGGTTATCTTCAAAAAGCAAATATGTTACCTTTTCACTCTTAAAGATTACATTATTTTTACTAATAAATCGTTTCAAGGCGTCAGCAACATCAACTGCTTTCTGGGATTCCGGAAATACTCTTCCTCCTCTTTCGACAACCGTAGGAACACCATTATTGTTAAAAAAATCTATTGTATCATAATTGCTGAATGTGCGATATGCGCTGTATAGAAATTTAGAATTTACAGGAATATTATCGAAAAACCTTGTTTCCTCTGAAATGTTTGTTATGTTACATCTGCCTTTTCCGGTAATCCGTAATTTTCTCCCGACCATTTTGTTTTTATCAAGAAGAAGTACCTTTTTACCGCGAGATGCCGAAACCCCTGATGCGATAAGTCCTGCCGGTCCTGCACCTATTACGATGACATCAAATTTATCCATATCAATTATATACGTTATATTCTCCCCATATTTTTTCTAAGCTGTTGAATGTATCTTCTATCTCATCCTTTTTCTTCATTCCTATTGCAACAATAAGAGCATTAATCAGAGAAAGCGGAGCAACAAGTGAATCTACAAACGAGATCATATTACTCTTTGCATACAACGCAATATCAGAGCAATTTGTAATCGGTGACTGAGGAGTATCAGTAATTCCTATAACAGATGCACCTTTTGATTTGGCATATTCAAGTGCCTTAACAGTGCGTCTGGAATATCTCGGAAATGTTATACCTATAACTGCGTCTCCTTCTTTAACCTTGAGTATTTGTTCAAACATTTCACTTGCACTTGTTGTACTGACTAATCTTACATTTTCAAACAAAAGGTTAAGATAAAAACCAAAGAAAGATGCAAGTGCAGTAGAACTTCTTACGCCGAGAATATATATTTTCTTTGAATTCAAAATCGCCTCTGCTGCAGCATCAAATGCTTCCTTGTCAATCTGCTCAACGGTGCTTTTAAGTTTACTTATATCAGAATTGATAACTTTAGTAAGAATGTCCTGATTTCCCACTTTTTCCAACATAATTTCATATCTCTGAAGTGTTGTAAGTTTATTTTTGACAATTTCTCTCAACTCTTCCTGAAGTTCCGGGAAGCCTTCATAACCCAAAGCATTGGCAAATCTTACAACTGTGGATTCACTTACTCCAACTTCATTGCCCAGCTTCAATGCGGTCATATATGCAGCCTTATCATACTGTTCCAATATATATGAAGCAATCTTTTTTTGACTTTTGCTGAAACTTTGCAGATTGTTTTGAATATAAATTAATAAATTTTCCATCAAATTCTCCGTTACTTCATTAGTAATTTTACTTCTTCAGGATTCAGGTGTCTCCATTTGCCATACGGAAGATTACCAAGCTTAACACCTTGAATTTCTGTTCGTTTAAGGTTAATAACTTCATGTCCGACTGCATCAAACATTTTTCTTACCTGTCTGTTTTTTCCTTCAGTAATTGTTATTTCAACAATTGATGTGTTGTCATTTAAAATATTTATGACATTTGCTTGAGATGGTTTTGTTTTATATCCGTCTATTATCACTCCACGTCTGAGAGCAGATAATTCTTCTTTCTTGATCTGCCCGCCTTTAACCTGTGCCAAATATGTTTTTTTGATTCCGTTTTTAGGATGGGTAATTTTATTCATAAATTCACCATCATTTGTCAAAAGCAAAAGACCTTCTGTGTTATAGTCAAGCCGTCCCACAGGATATATACGTTCTTTTATATCATTTCGGAGCAAATCAATAACAGTTTTTCGTTCTTTTTCATCTTTTACTGAAGAAATATACCCTATGGGTTTATAAAGCATAATATATAGTTTTTTAGAAACAAATTTTACTTCTTTCCCTTTATATTTAACTATATCGGTATCTGTGTCAATCTTATCTCCGAGGGAAGCGATAACGCCATTAACAGTTATCATTCCACTTTCGATCAGCGCTTCACAATTGCGTCTGGAATCAACTCCGCAATAAGCAAGATATTTTTGCAATCTGTATTCCATAATCAAATTCCTTAATTATAAATAATAACATCTTATTATATAATATTGACAGATTTTTGTCAATAAAAAACGCTCGTACGAGCGTTTATATAAGCATAAATTATTTTAAAATTTCCATTAAATAGAACCGAAAATCAGGCACAATGTTTTGGTTTATTATTTCTGTAGTAATTATAGGTATTTCATAAATTTTCTTATTATTCAAAAACACTTCCTCGTAACCGACCACTTTGTTGTTTTTTACAGGTGCAGTTAAAGAATCTGGTATAATTACATTTGTTTTAATACTGTCCTTATCAAGATATGGGAATTCATAAAAAATTTTATTTTTAACTGTTATATACTTTTTAACTCCGCCTTCAACTTTTATTCTAAACTCTTTAATTGGGATAATCTTTTTCTTTAAAATTGAATATCCAAATTCAAACATTTTTATATGATCATTCCAATCATCGGGTGCATTCAAAGTAACAGTTATAAGTTGAATCCCGTTTTTGTTAGCAGAACCAACCAGACATCTGCCGTCTTTTTTAGTAAAACCGGTCTTTACTCCGTTCGCACCATCATATATATTTAAAAGTTTGTTGTGATTTTTTAATTGTCTGTCCCATGTATGACCTTGCCATGGAATTGTTTTTATCTTAGTAGAAACAATTTGTCTGAATAATTCGTTTTTCATTGCATAAGTGGTAATTCTTGCAAGATCGTAAGCCGTAGTATAATGATCAATATTATCCAAGCCGGAAGGATTCATAAAATTTGAATTTAATGCACCCGCTTTACGGGCTGTGTTATTCATTAATTTAGAAAATTCTTCCGTGCTTCCGGAAATATGTTCCGCTATTGCCACAGCGGCATCATTACCGGACGAAAGAAGAAGTCCATACAACAAGTTTTCAACTGTAATCTTTTCTCCTTCTTCCAACCAAACGGATGAACCTTCGGTATTCGCAGCATTCGCACTTACTGTTGCCACTTCAGATATATCACAATTTTCTATCGCTGTTATTCCGGTTAATATTTTCGTAGTACTTGCCATTGGCAACTTTTCATTTTCGTTTTTTGAAAATAGTATACGTTCTGATACAGGCTCATACAAAACAGCAGATTTAGCCGACAATGTTTCTGCTTTCACGCAATTATTAATTGCTAAAATAACAATTAAAAAACAAACCAATAATCTTTTTAACATAAAAACACCCGTTCACATTATATGAACGGGTTATTATAGGTTATTCTATAGAATTGTCTTTTTTCTTTGAGGAAATTATATCTGATATCTTGTTAACCATAACAGGTATATAATCAACCAATTTTGATGCAGCTTCTTCGCCATCAACCGACATAAGTTTAACCTGATCTTTGTTAGCTATCAGAAAAGCCACCGGACTGATTGTAACACCCGCACCGACACCACCACCAAACGGATGACCTGAATCGGTATTTTTCTTGGATGAAAACTCGCTGCCTCCTGCTGCAAGACCAAAACTTACTTTTGAAACCGGTATCATAACCGTTCCGTCTGAAGTTGTAACAGGTTCACCAATAATAGTATTAACGTCAACCATACTTTTTAAATTTTCCATAGCACAATCCATTATTCCGTTGATTGGATGTTCTGCCATATTAAACACCGCCTTATCATTTTTATTTTAACCATAATTTGATAGCTTTAATACCAAAAAGTAACAAATACAACATTCTGATTTTAACACTACAATCAAATTTCAAACTTTGTGTTTCATTATCAAAATCAGGGACAATATTGACTCTTTTATCTTTTAATGAAAAAGAATTATCAATATAACCAATTAAAGAATATATCAAAGCATATGC
>CAZMHL010000146.1:0-5095 GCA_964566065.1 uncultured Eubacteriales bacterium | reverse complement strand
TAAGTTCAGCAAGCGGGTTAGGCTGATCCATAAACTGTGAAAGCTGTGAAGAACCAAAGAATTCTTTGATTGCAGCTATAACAGGTCTTGTGTTAATCAATGCCTGAGGTGTAATAACATCAAGATCCTGAATTGTCATTCTTTCTCTTACTACCCTTTCCATTCTTGAGAAACCAAGTCTGAACTGATTCTGTAAGAGTTCACCAACTGCTCTTAATCTTCTGTTACCGAGATGGTCAATGTTATCCGTGCAGCCGATGCCGTATTTCATATTTAAAATATAGTTAATTGAAGAGAAAATATCTTCAACCATAATGTGCTTTGGAATAAGAATATCAATATTCTTTTCGATGAGGTTTTTAAGTTCCTGTTCATCACCGTCAGCTTCTTCAATAAGATTCATAAGTGTGCTGAATCTTACTTCTTCATTGATACCTACTTCTGCAGGATCAAAATCGAGGAAATACTCTGCCTTTACTGTACCGTTAGAGAACGCAATAACAGGTCTTTCATCTATATTAAGAACAACCCTTGTTATACCGTTCTTTTCGAGTTCAAGCATATTTTCTTCGTTCACAGCGTCGCCCTTTGACATAACTATTTCACCTGTTACGGGGCTAACTGCATCTTCCATAAGGGTATAACCAATAATTCTTTCACGAAGAGAAAGTTTCTTATTGAATTTATATCTGCCTACTCTGGAAAGGTCATATCTCTTTGCATCAAAGAAAAGTGAACCGAGAAGTTTTGCCGAACCTTCAAGTGTTGCAGGTTCGCCCGGTCTTAATCTCTTATAGATTTCTTCAAGAGCTTTTTCAGTTCCGTTTGTAGGATCCTTGCTCAAAGTATTAAGAATAAGTTCTTCTTCGCCGAACATATCTGTGATTTCTGTAGCATTGCCAAGACCCAAAGCCTTGATAAGAACAGTAACAGGAAGCTTTCTTGTTCTGTCAACTCTTACAGAAAAGATATTGTTCGTATCGGTTTCATATTCAATCCATGCACCTCTGTTAGGAATAACGGTTGCATTGAATAATTTATTACCTGCCTTATCGTAATCATCGGCATAATATATACCGGGAGATTTTACAAGCTGGCTGACAATAACTCTCTCTGCACCGTTGTAAACAAATGTTCCCTGATCTGTCATCAAAGGAAAATCACCCATAAAGATAACCTGTTCTTTAACTTCACCTGTATCTTTATTGATCAATCTTACAGTTACTCTTAAAGGTGCAGCATAAGTTGCATCTCTTTCTCTGCATTCATCAAGTGTATATTTTGTTGTGTCGTCCAAGGAGTAATCAATAAATTCAAGCACAAGTTTATCAGAAAGGTCGTCTATTTTTGACTTGCTGAAAACCTTGCTGAAAAGCTCATCTGACAAAAACCACTTACAGGTATTTTCCTGTTCCTCTTTACTTGAGAAGTTAGTAATCGGAGAAACATCTCTCAATACCTCTCTTAAGCCTTCCTGAAGAAACCACTTGTATGAATTCTTCTGCACCGCTATAAGATTTGGCATTTCAGAAACTTCATTGATTTTAGAGTAGCTCATTCTGGTATTTTTACCCAGTTTGATTTCATGTGGCATCATAAAAAAATTCACCTCGTTTAAATTTTAATTTATTGCCATTGATGCTGTCTAATAATCATCCTGAACATAGTTGAAAGGCTTTAAAATCAAGGCCTCTCCGTTCCAGATATGAATGAAAATTCCGACTGATATATACTTTTTATCTTACATAAAGGCATATAACACCAATTTACATAATATTAGACATTAATTCTACCACAAACAGAAAGGCTTGTCAATAACAGAAGTGAATTTTTTCCATAAAATCATTTGTTTTCCAGGTATACAGCTCCATTTTTCAAGGCAGGCTGCGGAAGATACACATATTTGCCTTCATTAACAAAAAAAGCCGACACTCTGCCTTCGGGAGAATAAGGAATCAGATTACGGCTTACAAATCCCGCCACTTTCTCATACTCTCTCCCCTCTGTGATTTCGTAAAAATCGGTATTTCCCGATATATTAAAATCAACTTTATACTTTTTCAGCTTCCGGGGCATTTCTTCATATATATGTTTTATACCAGATGATGTCAGAAAATCAACTGTATTTATATCATCCTCACATACGGAGATACAAATTGTTTTAAGGACTCTTCCCTCTCTTATTTCGTGAAACTTGATTTCATACAGTATTACATTACCTGTATGATTTTCTCTTACATCCTTATAGATGCAGTTGAGAAGTTTGTTCATATTTATCTTATAAATTCTGTCATTAACCGTAAAATGATTTACACTGCGGGTTTTATATACAGGATTATTATTTCTGAAATCATTGCATTTCCTCAATTCATCAAGTTCATTATTCACGCAGAGCAGGCTGACATTTTCAAGCTTCCTTTTAATTTTTATTCCCGACTTCGTGGTAACAGTCGCATACACATTAAAATACTTATCTTTTCTGTTCATTGAAACAGTTCTTCTTAAGCCTGAATTTTCTTTTGCTTTGATATAAAAATCATACGCTGTTTCTTTATTGTTTTTATAAACACACCCTGTATTAATTTTATTCCCGTAAAAAAGTGCATAATCATCATATATTGAAAAAGTCAGTTCTATGTTGTCAATGTATTTAAGACGGGGTATCAGGTTATCTCCCGCCACACCCGAAGAAAAAAAGAAAACTCCAAACACTATTGTCATTACCGCAAGTTTACTCTTTTTTAACGGGTTAATGTACAACAATATAAAAAGACTTATGTAAATCACAAGTTCAGGGATTTGTATGGGTACATCAAGAAAAGAAAATCTCTGAAGCGGCGAAAGGAAAAATATTCTTTGAAATGAATTGAGCATCTTACCATAGGATATTATATAGGAAACTATACTTAACCCCGTATGAAGAAACAAAGAAAATATTGCTGCATATCTGGTTCTTTCTGTACTCTTTATACATGCACTGCTGATTGCAAAACTGATTGAAAAGTATGTCAGCAAATTATATATACATAAAACTATGTTGTAATGTGCACCAAAAAGTCCGAAAAGAAGATATGGAATAACTGTATATATAAATAAGGAAAGAATTTTGTTTCTTAAATCTTTAATTTTCAAAGAAAGAAGAAACACCACACCCCACCCAACAATAAGATGTGAAAGGCTCGGATAAGGAGTTTCAATAAACGCTCCTTCACATTTAAGCTTGTTTACAACAATAAACCAGACATTCAGAAATAAAACACTGATACAGTATCTGTTTTTAAAAACGTCCGCAAATTTCATATAATCACCTGAATAATTATATGAAATTTTATATCTGCAAATGAAAATATATTGAATTTTCCGAAATTTACTGTATAATATAATTATCACAAAAAGGAAGGAAATGACTATGAAAAATTTTTTTAAGAACAAATCAAGCATAATGCCTGTTACGGTTATTTGTGCACTTCTTACCGTTCTTTGTGCGGTAAGTCTTTACTATATGCAGTATGATTTAACTGCAACAAACTGGATTTACGTATTTGTTTATGCAACACTTCTGATTTCTTCACTCACAGCAATGTTTCACTTAAAAGCTGTTAAAGACAAAAATAAACTGTTATTAGCAGTCGGTCTCGTTGTTCTGAATGCTGTTAATCTCACCGGAAGTCTTATATTTGCAATTTCGGAAACAAACTATTTCACAATTATAAGCGCTGCAGCAACTGCTGTTTTTGCTGTTTTCGCTTTAAGCTACACTGACTCTGTTGCAACAGGAAAAAGCTTCAACAAAAGCAAGATTTACAACATTGCCATTCCTGTTTTATTTGTAATACCTGCCATTTTATCTTTTGTAATAAAAAGCCAGATAAACAACATGCTTGCAGTTATGTACGCGGAAGCTGCTGTTTTATTTGTTGCCGGGGTAATTTTAGCAATAATGAGTATAATAAAGGGTAACAAAGGAACTTTTATCTTTGTGTATGGAGCATTTTCTCTTGCAATGCTTGCTTCTGACATTTTAAATCTCTTCGGGACATCAATGTTCCAGAACTTTCTTCACGGATTTGTGTGTCTGATGCTTGCATTTATTGTTCCCGCACTCATTTCTGATGAAAAAACAACACCCTCAAAAAAGAAAAATAACCGCAAATAACCATTGACATACATACGATTTTAATGTAAAATTTACTTGTACAAAGGAGATAAAAATATGGAAGAAAAAAACACAGTACTTCTCACCGATGATGAAGGAAAAGAAGTTGAATTTGAACACATCGACACAATAGAAATGGATGAAAACGTTTACGTTCTTCTCCTTCCTGTTGAAGAACCGGACGACGGCGTTGTTATTTTGAAATTTGAAAACGATGAAGATGACAACGAAATTTTAGTAGGTATTGAAGATGATGACGAAGCTCAGAAAGTTCTTGACAAATACCTCGAATCTGTAGAAGAGGACTAAAAAAGCTCTTTACCTGCCCAATTTGTGTTGAACTCGGTGCGTGTTTTGAACCAACACTTATTAAAAGGGATCGTGGACTTCGGCTGTGGCTTGCATGCCCACCGCTATTTTGGCCGTATGGGACCGATAAGCAGTCGAGACTGAACCCACCTGTGATAACAGGTTTAAAAATAGCCGAGATAACGATTGGGCGGGATTTTTATGAAATTTTAGATACATACTGAAAGGATTTAATATGAAAAAGTCAGCCATAATTGACAAAGTAAAAACTCTCTACAAAATCAGATCATTAAGATTCCCTATGACATCTGAAACAGTCATTTCTATCCAGGGAAAAAATGGTTTTGAAGATGTTACATTAAGCGATTATCCCGATAAAAAACTTATAATCGCCGATACAGGCAAGCTCTTCGGTAAAACAAAAATCAAATATGAACAAATTTTAAAATAAGTATTGATTTTTTTTATTTTTTATAGTATCATTATAAAGTTGACATAAGGAGAAGTACCCAAGCTGGCCGAAGGGGCCGCATTGGAAATGCGGTAGGCGGGTAACTCCCGTGCAAGGGTTCAAAGCCCTTCTTCTCCGCCATGAAAAAGAGATACTATTCCTGTCGGTAAAAGTATCTC
>CAZMHL010000145.1:0-5122 GCA_964566065.1 uncultured Eubacteriales bacterium | reverse complement strand
ACCAAACACAACTGCAATACCTAAAAGTACCGAAATTATTTTCCAACAATAACTTTTATTGACACAAGTCAATCTGAAAGAATAAACACCCAGAATTACTGATACTATTGCCGCCACTGTAGATGTATTTGCAAAAAGACACGCAAACACTCCGTACAAAATCAACGACCATATTTTTTGCATTTTCACAGAATAAGTAAACATTGCTATTACAGCAATTACGTAAACAAAGAATGCTGCATGCTTATACGGCGTATTAAAATACGCAGCATATGCACTGTCGCA
The DNA here is from genome assembly GCA_964566065.1 of uncultured Eubacteriales bacterium. Classification (GTDB taxonomy): domain Bacteria; phylum Bacillota; class Clostridia; order RGIG6154; family RGIG6154; genus CAZMHL01. The sequence continues at coordinate 4,837 of CAZMHL010000145.1, read as the reverse complement.
AAACATAAACACAAACAAAAGACATGCAGTTACGCTCATTCCTTTGAACTTTTCAGAATACAGCGAAAACAACAAGAGCATTGCTGAACACACAAATATCAAAAGATAGAGTGCAGCAGGCAACGCGGTATACAAGATTCCGTCAACCGGGAAAAGTTGTTTTGCCAAATCATATACAAGACCATAGGATGCTTTTGTAAAACTCTTGTCTGCGATCCCAAAACCGTCAGAATAATATCCTGTACCGCTTGTCTGATAAGCATCATAAAGTCCGAGTTTTTCAAGAAGCTTGTACTGCATTCCGTTATCACTTACACCTATTCTCAAAGCAAAAAGTGATATAATCATAATTGCAGCTATAAGTATTGTCGTACCTATAACAAGATTCTTTCTGTTTAATTTATTCATTTATTTCTCCTTATTCCTGAGCCTGTTTTAGTCTTTCAGCCTGATCAGCAGTAACAAGAGCATTTATCAAATCATCAAGGTCGCCGTTTAATACTGCATCAAGTTTATGAAGAGTAAGTCCTATTCTATGATCAGTAACTCTTCCCTGCGGGAAATTATATGTTCTTATTCTTTCGCTTCTGTCACCTGATCCAACCTGACTTTTTCTCTGGCTCGCAATTTCGCTGTGTTGCTGTTCCTGCATAAGTTCAAAAAGTCTTGATCTCAAAATTTTCATTGCTTTATCTTTATTCTTGTGCTGAGACTTTTCGTCCTGACAGGAAACAACGAGTCCTGTGGGAATGTGCGTTATTCTTACAGCAGAGTCAGTTGTATTTACGCACTGTCCTCCCGGGCCTCCCGCTCTGAACACGTCAATTCTCAAATCGTTCTGATTAATATCAACTTCAACTTCCTCTACTTCCGGAAGTACTGCAACAGTTGCAGCAGAGGTCTGTATTCTGCCCTGAGATTCTGTTGTAGGAACTCTCTGCACTCTGTGAGCACCGCTTTCAAATTTAAGTTTTGAATAAGCACCCTTTCCCTCTACAGAGAAACTAACTTCCTTATATCCGCCGATATTTGTTGCATTTGAATTAAGTACATCAATTTTCCATCTCTGTTTTTCAGCATACATAGAGTACATTCTCATAAGATCAGCCGCAAACAAAGCGGCTTCCTCCCCACCGGTTCCGGCACGGATTTCTATAATTACGTTTTTTTCATCATCAGGATTTTTAGGAAGAAGCAATACTTTTAATTCTTCTGTAATGGCTTCCATATTTTCCTTTGACTCCTGAATTTCCATTTCAAGCATTTCTTTAAATTCGGGATCCGGATTGTCGCCAAGCATCATTTCCGCCTCTTCAATGTTGTCCACACACTTTTTATATTCCAAATACTTTTCCACAATCGGTGTGATTTCGGCATTATCCTTATAAAGTTTTGTCATTTTATCCTGGTCTGAAATAATGTCGGGATCTGTCATCTGTTTTGAAATTTCAAGATATCTTTTATAAATATCTTCAAGTTTTTCTATCATAATAGTCTTATCCTCCGGTTATTTAGAAGTCATCATTTTAAGATACGCATTTACAAATCCGTCAAGATCGCCATCCATAACAGCATTTATATTACCTACTTCAAAGTTGGTTCTGTGGTCTTTAACCATATTGTACGGATGAAAAACGTAAGATCTTATCTGACTTCCCCAGGCGATATCCTTCTGTTCGCCTTTTATGTCATCGATTTTTTCTTTTTGTTCTCTTTCTAAAATTTCTGCAAGCTTTGACTTGAGCATTTTCATAGCAGTATCTCTGTTTTTATGCTGAGAACGCTCGCTTTGACAGGAAACTACAACACCCGTCGGAATATGTGTTATTCTGATAGCGGAATCAGTTTTATTGATATGCTGTCCGCCCGCACCACTTGCACGGTAAGTATCAACTCGAAGGTCCTCGGGGTTGATTACAACCGTTGTATCATCCTCAATTTCAGGCATAACTTCAAGACTTGCAAATGAAGTATGTCTTCTGCCGGCAGAGTCAAACGGTGATATACGTACTAATCTGTGCACACCTTTTTCTCCTTTGGCATAACCGTAGGCATTTTCGCCAGCAAGCTGGAATGTAACGCTTTTAAGACCTGCTTCATCACCATCAAGGAAATCAAGGGTTGTAACGGTATACCCTCTTCTTTCAGCCCATCTTGTGTACATTCTGTACAGCATTTCTGTCCAGTCCTGAGATTCAGTTCCGCCCGCTCCGGAATGGAGAGTAAGAATTGCATTATTCTTATCGTATTCGCCCGAAAGAAGAGTTTCAAGAGTCATCTTTTCAAGTTCTTCCGAAAGCTCTTTGTATGCTTGTTTTACCTCCGGAAGAAGCGAAAGATCCTCCTCTTCATCTGCAAGCTCAACTAATGTAATTGCATCTTCCCAATTTGAACACAAAGTCTCATATCTTTCACATTTCGCCTTAAGCTGTTTTATTTTCTGAAGAACCTTCTGAGAATTTTCAATATCATCCCAGAAACCGTTTTCCATAGTATCTTTTTCAAGAACTTTTATTTTCTGTTCGGTTTCTGTGATGTTAAGCGAATCCCTCAATTCTTCCATACCGCTCTTCATTCCTTCGAGCGACAATTTTATTTCTTCAAACTCGATCATTTTTTTACAACCTTTTTTAATTTATTTGCCACAGCATTTTTTGTATTTTAATCCTGAGCCGCAAGGACACGGGTCATTTCTTCCGACTTTATTAGCCACAATTCTCTGTTGTGGTGCTTTTGGTTTGTCACCCGGATTTTCCCTTGATTCGGATACAGGCTTTAAAATTTCTTTTCTTTGCTGATTTCCCACTTTAGCAGTAAGCACATACTTACCTACATCAACCTTTATGTTTTCAATCATTTCTTCAAACATATCAGAACCCACATTTTTATATTCAACTGCAGGATCTTTCTGTCCGTATGATCTTAACCATATACCGTGTTTAAGCTGATCCATTTCATCAATGTGATCCATCCACTTTGTATCAACAACACGAAGCATAATAACTCTTTCTATTTCACGCATTACATCTGCGCCGAATTCTTCTTCTCTTTCTTTATGATAAGCAAGAGCTTTTCCTTTGAGAAGTTCTGTAAGACTTTCAAGCGTCATTGTCTGCATATCGTCAAGAGTAAAGAAAACCTCGTCCTCTTTTAAGAATATTTTTTCACATTCCTTAACAAGACCTTCAAGATCCCAATCATCAGGATACGGACCTTCAGCTGTATATCTGGCTACAGTGTCTTCCACCATGGTTTCAATCATGTTTTCAATATTACGACTTATATCCAGACCTTCAATAACATCTCTTCTCTGTTTGTATATAAGTTCACGCTGTGTATTCATAACATCATCGTACTGAAGTACACGCTTTCTTGCGTCAAAGTTTCTGTCTTCTACGCTTTTCTGGGCTCTTTCAATTGCTCCGGAAAGCATTTTTGTTTCAAGCGGTGTATCTTCATCAAGACCAATTTTATCAACAAGCCCCATATATTTTTCAGAGCCGAAGAGTCTCATAATATCATCTTCCATTGCAATGAAGAATTTTGAAACACCCGGGTCTCCCTGTCTGCCTGCACGACCTCTGAGCTGATTGTCAATACGTCTGCTTTCATGTCTTTCTGTACCAATGATATAAAGACCGCCAAGTGAAACAACTTCTTCGTGCTGAGGTTCTATTTCAGCTTTATACTTTTCAAGCAGTTCACTGTATTTTGCTCTTGCATCAATAATTCCTTCATTATCTGTGTCACCATAGCTTGTCGCTTCAAATATCATTTCTTCGGAATAACCGTTTTTAGCCATTTCTTTCTTTGCAAGGAATTCAGCGTTACCACCAAGAATTATGTCGGTACCTCGGCCCGCCATATTGGTTGCGATGGTAACCATACCTTTTTTACCTGCCTGGGCGATTATTTCCGCTTCTCTTGCGTGATGCTTTGCATTAAGTACATTATGCGGAATACCGTTCTTTTTAAGAAGTTTTGAAAGTTCTTCTGATTTTTCGATTGATATTGTACCCACAAGAACAGGCTGTTGTTTTTCATAGCATTCCTTTATCTGTTTTACAACTGCATTAAGCTTTCCGTTTTCAGTTTTATATATTACATCGTCAAGGTCTTTTCTTGCAAGAGGTCTGTTTGTTGGGATTTCTATTACGTCTACGCTGTAAATATCCTGAAATTCCTTTTCCTCAGTAAGAGCTGTTCCTGTCATACCGGAAAGTTTTTTATACATTCTGAAATAATTCTGGAAAGTTATTGTTGCAAGTGTTTTGCTTTCTCTCTGTACTGACACATTTTCCTTCGCTTCAATTGCCTGATGAAGTCCGTCTGAATATCTTCTGCCCGGCATTATACGTCCGGTAAACTCGTCAACAATTAAAACTTCGCCTTCGCCGGACACAATATAATCTTTATCTTTTTTCATTATGCCGTTTGCACGAAGAGCCTGATTGATATGATGAGAAATAGTCATATTTTCAGGATCAGAAAGGTTTTCAATGTTAAATGCCCTTTCAGCTTTTTCAACACCCTGTGGTGTAAGTGTTACGGTTTTGGTTTTTTCGTCAACAACGTAATCAGCATTTGCACTGTCATCAAAAGATTTTGTATCCTCTTCTTTTACGACTTTTTTAGTAAGACCACGCGCAAATTTGTCTGCCATTTCATAGAGCTTGGTTGACTCATCACCCATACCTGAAATTATGAGTGGTGTTCTTGCTTCATCAATAAGAATTGAGTCCACTTCGTCAACTATTGCAAAATTATGACCTCTTTGTACCATTTGTTCTTTATAGATAACCATGTTATCACGAAGATAATCAAAGCCAAATTCATT
>CAZMHL010000144.1:0-5129 GCA_964566065.1 uncultured Eubacteriales bacterium | reverse complement strand
GCATTTTTCTTAATAACTTCTATATCCTTTTCATATTCTGCTGCGGTAACAATACTTACAATGCCAAAAACTTTATTGAGTTTCACGAGAGCTTTTTCTTTGTCAAAATTTTCTCCGGGCATGACGTAAACGGTAGACTGGGCATTCAGCAGCTTATAATCACCGCAATCAGTAACTGTATTATATATATTGTCAATAAGCTTTTTCTCGAACTTTGCTCTGTTAAGCCCTTTTAAAACAATCTCTCCAAGTTTGAGCAATATTACTTCTTTCATTTTTATCTCCTTCTAAACCTACGTAAAAATTCAACACCGTTTTTAATTTGTTCGATAGCAAAATTAATTTCTTCAAATGTATTATCATATGAAAAACTGAATCTCACAGCACCTTCTGCAATCTCTCTATCTATTTTCATAGCGTCCAATACATAGCTGATTTTAGTTGATTTGGAGTTGCAGGCTGAACCGGTTGAGACATAAATACCTTTTTCAGCGAGGAAATGCATAAGCACTTCCCCTCGTATTCCCTTAAATGAAACATTTACTATATTTGAAGATGTTTGTCCATTAAAAACAATATCCGGTATGTTATCTGACAATTCATTTTTAAAATATTCGACAATACTATTAATTTGGTTCATATCTTTTGTTTTGTTGTGAATCATAATCTCAACAGCTTTGGCGAAAGCGATTATTGCAGGAGTGTTCTGAGTTCCTGAACGAAGATTGTATTCCTGACCTCCTCCGAATATCACATTATTGATTTTTGTTCCTCTTTTTATGTAGAGAGCACCAACACCTTTAGGACCGTGAATCTTATGTGATGAAACAGAAATCATATCTACATCAAGAGTTTTTAAATCAATTTTTCCATAAGCCTGAACAGCATCAGTATGAATGTATGCATTCTTAGAAATACTTCTAATTTTTTCTACAGGTTGAACAGTTCCGGTTTCATTATTCATAAGCATTATGCTGATTAGTGTTGTATCATCACGAACAGAATTTTCCAGCTGATTTAAATCTATAATACCGTTTTTATCAGCATCAATGTATGTAACTTCAAAACCTCGGCTTTCGAGAAATTCAAATGTATTCAACACAGCATGGTGTTCAATTTTCGAAGTAATTAAATGTTTGCCGATTCGTTCCCTGGCGAAAGCAGCACCAAGAATTGCAATATTATCACTTTCTGTTCCCCCGGATGTAAAAACAATTTCTTCCGGAGAAGCGTAAAATGAATCTGCAATAATTTTTCTGGCAGCATCAAGCGATTTTTCGGCAGCAAGACCTCCGCTATGGAGCGACGAAGGATTTTCAAAACAATTTTCAGATGCAACAACATACTCTTTTAATGCTTCAGGATATATCTTTGTTGTAGCACTGTTGTCAAAATAAATTCTACTCAAAATAAAAACTCCTTTAACAGGTTTTATTTTACCATAGTGCATAAGATTTTTCAAGAATATACAAAAGAAAATATCACCTTTTCGGTGATATTAAGTGTAACTTTTCATTTTTCTTATTGCCGCCTTTTCTATTCGCGATACCTGAACTTGAGATATATTCATTACATTAGCTATTTGTTGCTGTGTGCAGTCGTGAAAATAGCGAAGAATTATTACATTTTTACTTTTTTCATCCAGTTTATTGATCAATTCATTCACTAAAATTTTTTCTTCTACTTGTTTATTATCAACACTTTTAAGTAAATCAATAATATAATATTCGTCATTTTCTCCTACTGTTTCATAAATTGAATGCTGTGTACGATGGGCTTCCAGAGATTCAACTATATCTTCTTCAGCAATCCCCGTATCCAAAGACAACTCTTTTAGTGTTGGTTCTCTGTTCAAAATCTGCTTTAAATTTTCTTTTGAATATTTAATTTTAATAAAGTTTTCTTTCAGCTTTCTTGAAATTTTTATCGTGCCGTCATCTCTTAAAAAGCGTTTAATTTCACCTATAATCAAATTCACGGCATATGTTGAAAATTTATATCCAAGTGTTTCATCATATTTTTCAGAAGCTTTAATTAACCCTATACTTCCTATTTGAACCAGATCATCATACTCCACTCCCCTGTTTAAAAATTTTCTTGCAATACTGAAAACTAATCCTATGTTATTGTTAATTAACTTTTCAGTATCATTCATTTTTATCACCGAGTTTTTTTCTCATAATTACTGTTGTTCCTGAGCCTTTTTCTGATATAACATCAACATAATCCATAAATGACTCCATCACGGTGAACCCCATACCCGATCTTTCAAGTTCCGGTTGAGAAGTAAACAATGGTTGTCTTGCTTTTTCTACATCGTCAATACCTGTACCATTGTCACTTATTGTAATTTCAAGAGTATTGTCTTCAAGTACTAAATCCATATGTATTATTCCACCATTATTTTGATAACCGTGTATTATTGAATTTGTTACAGCTTCAGAAACAGAAGTTTTAATATCGCAGATTTCTTCAATTGTAGGATTTGTATCTAAGACAAAAGAAGCCGCTATTTGTCTTGCAAGCTTTTCATTTTCAGGAATTGCCGAAAATGCTGTTTTCAAATAATTCATTATCTTCTCACCTCACATCCCGAATCAATTGCTTTGTTTATATCTTTATATACGGGGATAATTTTATGTAATCCTGATATGTTTATAATTTTTAATATTTCAAGCCTGGGTCTTGCTATAAATACATTTCCGTCTAAAGCTTTTATATTTTTATACCTTCCAAGAATCATTCCTATTCCTGAACTGTCCATCATATTAACGTTTTCCATATCGAAAATCAGATTTTTTACAGGTCTGCTGTTAATTTCTTTATCTATCTGACGTCTCAATATTGCTGAATTGTTATGGTCTATTTCCCCTTCCAATCTGACAACCAAATTATTGTTTACAAATAAAACTGTCATTTTAATCACCTCATTTATATATTACTAAATATCAGTATATTTTTTGATAAAAAAATGTCGTAAACTAAAATAAGTTTACGACACGAAAATACAATATATTAAAGTTTTTTCAGGTTTTCAAGAACTTTATCAAGCATCTGCTGATATTTAATTCCTTTTTCCTTTTCTTCGTTAATGAGTTTTTCGGGAGCTTTTGAAATAAAGCCCTGGTTTGAAAGTTTTCCCTGAACTCTTGCAACTTCTTTTTCAAGATCTTCTTTTTCTTTTAAAAGTCTTGCTCTTTCTTTTTCAACATCTACAAGTTCACCAACAGGAATATAGATTGTAGCATCATCAGAAACTACAGTAACAACATTTTCCGGAAGAGATGTTTCATCATCAATAAACTCAAGTTCAGATGCTGAAGAAAGTTTAACAAAGAATGATGTTGCAGCCTTGAAAATTTCTTCACTTGAAGTTTTGATATAAGTTTTGGCTTTTTTTGAAGGCGGAACATTCATAGATGCTCTGGTGTTTCTGATTGCTTTTATAGCATTCATAGCAACGTTCATATCTTTTTCTTCTTTTTCAAAAGAAAGTTCTTCATTATAAACAGGCCATTGTGTTCTCATTATTGTTTCACCTTCGTGTGGAAGATGCTGCCATATTTCTTCAGTGACAAACGGCATAAACGGATGAAGCAATACAAGTGTATTTCTCAAAACATATACCAGAACATTCTGAGCAGTTTCATTAGATGGTTCTGTTTCTTCGTAAAGTCTTGGTTTTACAAGTTCAATATACCAATCACAGAAATTATCCCAGATAAAATCGTAAAGTTTTGCTACAGCAATACCAAGCTCAAATTTATCAAGATTTTCTGTAACTTCTTTTACAAGGTTATTATACTTACTGAGAATCCATTTATCTTCCATTTTGAGTTCGGAAACATCAGGAAGTCTGTATTCATCCTTTGTGAGATTCATAAGAACAAATCTTGATGCATTCCAGATCTTGTTGGCGAAGTTTTTGCTTGATTCTACTCTTTCTTCATAATATCTCATATCATTTCCGGGAGAATTGCCTGTTGCAAGAGTAAATCTTAAAGCATCAGCACCAAACTTATCAATAACATCAAGCGGATTTACACCGTTTCCTAATGATTTAGACATTTTTCTGCCCTGGCTGTCACGTACAATACCGTGAATAAATACATGCTCAAAAGGAGCTTTTCCGGTATGTTCAAGTGCCGAAAACACCATTCTTGCAACCCAGAAGAAAATGATATCATATCCTGTAACAAGCGTATTTGTCGGATAGAATTTTTTATAGTCTTCTGCATTTTCATCAGGCCATCCAAGAGTAGAGAAAGGCCATAACGCAGAACTGAACCATGTATCAAGTACGTCATCATCCTGCTTTACAGAACCACCGCACTTAGGACATTTTGTAATATCTTCCTTTGATACGGTCATTTCACCACATTCTTGACAGTAAAATGCAGGAATTCTGTGTCCCCACCAGAGTTGTCTGGAAATACACCAGTCTCTTACGTTTTCCATCCAACCAAGATATGTTTTTGAAAATCTTTCGGGAATAAATTTAACATCTTCATTTTTAACAGCATCTACAGCAGGTTCAGCCAAAGGTTGCATCTTTACAAACCACTGGTCAGATACAATAGGTTCAACTGTAGTACCGCAACGGTAACAGGTACCAACGTTATGCACATGCTTTTCTATTTTTACGAGGAGACCAAGTTCTTCAAGATCAGCAATCATAGCTTTTCTCGCTTCATATCGGTCCATACCTTCGTATTTTCCACCGTATTCATTGACTTTTGCACAATCATCAAGTACCTTTATGACAGGAAGGTTATGTCTGAGACCAACCTCAAAGTCGTTAGGGTCGTGTGCAGGAGTAATTTTTACTGCTCCTGTGCCAAAATCTTTATCAACATACTCATCTGCCACAACAGGGATTTCTCTGTCAGTCAGCGGGAGAACAAGCATTTTTCCTACGAGTTTTTTGTATCTTTCATCTTCGGGATGAACAGCAACAGCAGTATCTCCAAGAAGAGTTTCAGGACGTGTTGTTGCAATTATAACATATTCATCACTGTCTTTAACAGGATATTTAATGTGCCAGAAATTTCCATCCTGTTCTTCATACTCTATTTCAGCGTCAGAAAGTGCAGTAATACAGCTTGGGCACCAGTTAAGAGGCATTTCTT
>CAZMHL010000143.1:0-5164 GCA_964566065.1 uncultured Eubacteriales bacterium | reverse complement strand
CTTAGGAAAATTTTAAATAATTAAGGTGCGGAGGACGAAGCAAGGCTGACGCCTTACGAGGACGACAAGGCTTAAGAATAAAAATTTGACAAGATTAAGGCTTATGGAGTTCGGCTCTCCTCGGCTTACTCCATGTTTTTGCAAAAGTTCTATTTCAGAAAATGCTTTTGCTCTCATTTTTGAATCTAAAGTAAGCAGATATTCCAAAACCGGGATTTCTCCGTTTTCTTTTTTATAATACTCAACCTGCCAGTCCATTATGCACCTCCATATTCATTATATGCTCAGGCTTATTTATATGTTATCATATATGATAACATATGTCAAGTTTTATTTTTATTCTGCATTGCGAAAAACAAAAGAAGAAACTCCCGAAGGAGTTTCAACCAACACTATTCATTAAACAAAAAAACACCGGAGTCAAAGGTGAAGTGTCCCTGAGGACACTTTCTGAAAAACATAAAACCTCTCAAAGGCTTAATAAAGCATATTTGAGAGGTTTTATTCAGTTAGTGATATTCTGTACATTCGTACAGAGTGATATTTTTGATAAATCAAAAGTGATATTAAAGCCTTGCGGCTTCAGTGATATTTTATTCGCCGTTAAACTGCCTTGGCAATACCACTGCGAAGCAATATAACTTGCATAGCAAATATAACTCGCAGTTATGCGAATAAAACTGCCGGGTGCCCCACAGGACACCCGGCAAAAGGCGGTTTGAAGGTTAATTTAATCCCTGGCTTCCCGTACAGGGCACAAAGTCGTGCTTCTGGGGCGGATAAAATTCGTCAACGGGGAAGGTAATCTGCTCGAACAATTCACATGGGTTGCCCGGCGATGCGGAAACACATTCGTCCTGCGGCACACAGAAATCGTAAACCGGAATTAAAAGCTGAACGTTTCTTTCAAGCTTTGTAATTGAGAAAAGTCCGAGAGTAATAAATACCTGTCTTTCATTGTCAGGATCGGAGAAAACGTCCTCAAAGGCGTTGCATACACATTCGGGAATGCTTGAAATGTCAACACAGTCGCAGCAGGATTTCGGGCATTTGTCAACAATTTTAGCGCCCAGTGCAATCGGGTCAACTACTTCAACCACTGCATTCGGAAGGTTTGATTTCATCATTGACTGTGGGTCGGGATTATCGTTTCTGAAAACAGAGCGGAAAATTTTTGCTTTTCCTTCCGAACCGAAAAGAACAACCTTTTTGTCATAAACCGCAAGACCTTCAATGCGCTTCGGTCTGCCTATTTCTCTGAAAACATCAAGAGTAACTCTGAAGAAAAATCTGATGTCAACGCTGTAATAGCCCTGATTAAAGGGAACCGGTTCAACATCCGTATAAACCCAGATAATTTCAGCTTTCTGGAGCTTAACGCTTGTGGCGTTGTCAACAATTTCCTGGTCGCATACGGTTAAGTATACCCTTAAATCTTCAAGACATTCTTTATCTCTGCAAGAGTCGTACACTTTGTCTGTGTGAATACACACAGCTTCTTTTATGCAATTCCCGCCGTTTACAATCGGGCCGGGTCTTACTTCTTTGCTCATAATCTTTCCTCCATTTATTTTTGCAAATTCTCAGGGCATACCCCTGTCAATACATAATATGTAAAGACTTTCATTTTGTGAACCCGGTTATAAATGAATTTTGATTTTCATATTATTAAGCAGTAAAGGGGTGTTTTTTAATGAAAAGCGTAGTATATAATTCTTACGGAGTGTGGCGTTTTTATTTATCATCGGGACAGCTTAAAATGTACAGTCCCATAATATCCGATGAAATTGACCTGACAGAAACGGATTTTGGCTTTTCTCTTTGCTGCGATAACAGAGATAACATTTATATTATCTGTCAGAACAATTACGGGGATATTTATTTTATTACCGTAAACGGTGAAAAGACAGAAAAAAGGTGTATGCTGGAGGCAAAGGTCAAGGATGCATACGAGAAAGAATTCAGCCTTGTTTTTGTGAACGGTCTTCTTAATGCCTTTTATATGCTGAAGCACGAAGGGAAATATATAATAATACATCATATATTGAACTCTGAAAACCAACCCGAAATAATAGAAAGTACAGACATATTTTCTCCCGTGTTTGTTTCAAAGGCAAATGACGATCTGTATGTTTTTTATAAAAAGAATGAAGAGGTTGTATGCAAAATCTTCAAATGGAATGAAAAGAAGTGGAAAGAGCCTGAAACAATCTGCACTGAAAGTGATAATGTTTTGTTTATAAATGCATACGTTACCGAAAAAGTAAATGTAGTATATTGCTGTGAAAAGAAAAACAGATACAGTGTGGTTTATGCAACAAAAGGGTATAAAAGCGAGCTTATAAAAAACAGTGCAAGCTTAATAAAACCCGTCATCTGCGGAAATGAGAGCACTATGCACGTTCTTTTTGAATATGGCGGCAGAATACTGGAAAGCACGAACAACGAAAGGGATGAAGTGCTTTCAAAACCGAAATATTCCTACTACGGAACCTTTGAACGCTCTGAGGCGGCGGAAATAAACACGCCAAAGCTCAATAAAATTTATACATACGGCTTTGAAACAAGCAAAGGTGTGTTCAGACCCCTTGTAATCGGCGATGTGAAGATAAATAAAATAACAAAGCCTGCGGAGGTTAAAAACGAGGAAGAGGTTCAGCCTTTTAAAAAAGAAAATACGGTTAATCCTTATGAAGAAATTTTGAAAATGCTCGACAGAGGCAATGAAATGAAAATACTTTCCGAAATAGCAAAAAAGCTGTCAAAGCTTGAAAGTGCAATTACAGAGCTTGTAAATAAAAGGGAAGGCATTGATGAAGATGGTAATAAAGATCAGATGGAATAAGGTTATAGCATTTTCTTTGTTAACGTTTTTACTGTGCTTTGGAGTATTTCTGTGTATAAATTATGCAAAAACCGAAGCAATTGCAACCTTTCCCATTAAAGACAGGGTAATTGTCATTGATGCGGGGCACGGAGGGATTGACGGCGGAGCGTCCGCCAACGGAAGCCTGGAGAAAAATATAAACCTTGCTGTTTCAAAATACCTTAAAAGCTATCTTGAGCAAAGCGGAGCAAGGGTTGTAATGACAAGGGAAAGCGACACTGCGTTAGGCGGGCTGGAAAACACAACCAGAGAGAAAAAACGTGCAGATTTAAGAGAAAGAAAAAACATAGTGAACAACACAACTCCCGATGTGTTTGTGAGCATTCATCAGAATTTTTTCGGTGAAAGTAAATATAAAGGCGCTCAGGTGTTTTATGAAACAAATAACATAAACAGCTTTAAACTGGCGCAGATTGTTCAGGAGTCAATAATAAATAACGTGGATAAATCAAACACAAGAACGGCGGTGGAAATTTCAAAAACAAAAGTTCTCTTTCAGGATCTGAAAGTGCCTGCAATACTTGTTGAATGCGGTTTTCTTTCAAACAAAGAAGAAGCGGAGCTTTTAAAGACAAAAGAATATCAGCAGAAGATGGCGTATGGGATATATCTTGGTATCGCCCAATATTTCTGCCAATGAAACCGATGAATTTTGACCATATGCAGAAAAACCTCAAAAGATTTGAGGTTTTCTTTGTTTTGACCACAAACAAGCTTCACCTGACTCCCCGTACGCCGCAACACCGGCTGTCGATAGAGCTTCATAAAAATCCGCAAAGATGGTTAACCTTTAAACAACGGCAAAAAGGTTACGTGGATTACTCACGGCGAATACAGAAATAATATTAATAAAGATGCTTAATAAGGTTGCTTTTTTGTCTTTATTATGGTAAAATGTCAAGGATAAAACAAAGCCGCAGAAAATGCGGCAGATTGGAGATTTTATGAACAATCAGAAAGAATTCAAGCCGTATATTCCGGCAGAAAGAGTTACTCCTGAAATTACATTAACATCTGTAATAATGGGTATTCTTCTTGCAGTTATCTTCGGCGCAGCAAACGCATACCTTGGATTAAGGGTAGGGATGACCGTTTCTGCATCTATTCCTGCAGCAGTTATTTCTATGGGAGTAATACGCGTAATTATGCGCAAAAACTCAATTCTTGAAAGTAACATTGTACAGACAGTAGGTTCAGCAGGTGAATCTCTGGCAGCAGGTGCAATTTTTACTCTTCCGGCACTTTTCCTTTGGGCAAAAGAGGGAATAATGGACAAGCCGGGCATTATTGAAATTACTTTAATCGCACTTCTTGGCGGACTTCTCGGCGTATTCTTTATGGTACCGCTCCGTAATGCGCTTATCGTAAAAGAACACAACAATTTGCCTTATCCTGAAGGAACAGCCTGTGCAGAGGTTCTTCTTGCAGGTGAAGAGGGCGGCTCTAATGCATCAACAGTATTTGCGGGTATGGGCTTTGCGGCAGTATTTAAGTTTATAATTGACGGACTTAAAGCAGTTGCAGGTGAAATTTCCGTAACCTTCAAAGGCTTTGCAGGTACAATCGGAACACAGATTTATCCGGCTGTAATGAGCGTTGGTTACATCTGCGGACCGAGAATTTCATCTTATATGTTTGCCGGCGGTGTTTTAAGCTGGATGGTATTAATCCCTATGATTGTACTTTTCGGTTCTCAGCTTACACTTTATCCCGGAACAATGCCAATCGGTGAAATGTTTGCTCAGGGCGGTGCAAGCGCAATCTGGGGCTCATACATCAGATACATCGGTGCAGGTGCTCTTGCAGCAGGCGGTATCATCAGCCTTGTTAAGTCACTTCCTCTTATTGTTACAACCTTTGCAGGCGCAATCAAGAGCATGAAGGATGCAGGCGGCGCAGGTACAATCAGAACCGAGCAGGATATCAGTATGAAAATTGTATTACTTTCAATTGCAGTTTTAACTGTTCTTGTTTGGCTTGTTCCTGCGGTTCCGGTAACACTTTTGGGTGCAGTTATCGTTGTAGTATTCGGCTTCTTCTTTGCAACCGTTTCATCAAGAATGGTTGGCTTGGTAGGAAGCTCAAACAACCCTGTGTCAGGTATGGCTATTGCAACACTCTTAATTGCAACACTTATCTTAAAGCTTACAGGTGACGGCGGAGCTCACGGTATGAGAGCTGCAATTGCAATCGGCTCAATTATCTGTATTGTTGCCGCAATTTCGGGCGATACATCACAGGATTTAAAAACAGGTTATCTTCTCGGTGCTACACCTA
>CAZMHL010000142.1:0-5210 GCA_964566065.1 uncultured Eubacteriales bacterium | reverse complement strand
GACAAGAACTGTTACAAGAATTATTATGATACCCACTGAAGGTATGCCCGAAGATAGAGAAAAAGCAGTTGTATCAAGTGTAGTAAATGACAGGGACTGCTTCTACAGATACATTGCATTCTTACTTGGAGATAACTATATTTTAAGTGCATTGGAAAGCGAATCGGGAGAAAGTGACACTGTATCCAAAGTATCCAATCTTCGCTCAATACAGATTCCTGCACTGTACGAAAAAATGCTTCAAACTGCCGCTACATCACCTGAACGCTTTAAAGAAATAGATTATCTTATAAAAGCTATTTCAGCAGACGGTGTCATCCCAGAAGGATTTGAAGAACTTTATAATACCTTTAAAAAGGCGGTGAAACTGTAATGGCTAAAGTTGCTGATAAATTAGATATAATCGAACAAAACATAATGTCAGGCTTAAAAGACTTTCAGCAAGCTACAGTAACCCGAATTGAACAGCTTTACAGAAGTGGCCAAATGAGAGTATTAGTATCAGACGAAGTTGGATTAGGTAAAACTCTTATTGCAAGAGGAACAGTAGCCAAACTTGCCCAGATACAAAAAGAAGCCCACGATAAACTTGTTAAAGTAGTTTATATTTGCTCCAATATTGCTATTGCTGAACAGAATTTAAACAAACTGAGAATCACTAATGAATTAAAGACAGAAAATGCAGGATATTCTCGTCTTTCCATGCAGCACTTAAACATCTTTATGCAAGAAAATGACACAGAGCTTCTTGATAGATACATCCAGCTTATCCCTCTTACCCCTGACACATCATTCAGAATGACATCAGGTGCAGGTACAGTTGCAGAAAGAGCCTTAATGTTTGCTATTTTAAAAAGAATACCAGACATCTGGGACTATGAATGCCAGATTGAAATTACTATGAAAGATTTAGCAGTTTCAGCTTGGGATTGGTATAAACAGGACTTTGAGAATAAAGTCATAGATTGCGACGAGAAATCTAAAAACAAATACTTAAAATACATGGTTAAACAGGCAACTTCTCTTTTAAAGAAAAAGCAGCCTAATGGTAAATCGCTTTTAAAAGAGCTTGTAGCCCATTGTGAAGAAGTAAAAGCCTCACATAATAAAAGAATACCCAACAACGAGTTAATCGGCAAATTACGCATAATTTTCGCCCAAATAAGCCTTGATAAATTAGAGCCTGACCTTGTTATAATGGATGAGTTCCAAAGATTCAAATATCTTATCAACTCAGACCCCGAATCAGAAACAGGCTTACTTGCTAACAAGTTCTTTAATTCAGATAAAGTTAGAATGCTTCTTTTATCTGCTACCCCTTATAAGATGTATTCTACACTTGAAGAAATTGACGAAACACAGGTTGACGAACACTATTCCGAGTTTCTTGGGGTTATGGATTTCTTAAATTTAACTGAAGAAGAAAAGTCAAACTTCAAGACTGTTTGGAGTGATTATTCAATTAAACTTAAAGAACTTACCAAAGGCGATACTACAATTATAGAAGCAAAAGACGCAGCAGAAAACGCTATGTACAATCATATCTGCAGAACTGAAAGAATATCAGCAACAGAAAGTGCAGATATAATTGACGATAGTGACGTCAAGATACCCCTCGAAGTATTAGAGCAGGACATTATGTCTTATCTACAGGGACAGCAACTTCTTGACGAGATTGCAGCACCTTTTAATATTCCAGTTGATTATATAAAATCAACACCATACCTCATGTCTTTTATGAGAGATTATCAGCTTAAAAGACACATAGAGAAGTATTTTAAAGAGAAACCTGAAGAATTACATAAATTAAATAAAAGCACTTTCTGGCTTAAAAAACAGCCTTTAGACAGGTTTGAAAAAATACCTACTAATAACGCACGACTTGAAAGAGTCATGGCTCATACATTTAAGGATAATGCAGAACAACTTCTGTGGGTTCCACCTGCTATCCCTTACTACGAGCCACAGGGAGTTTATAAAAATTCAGAGAACTTCTCAAAAACTATAATCTTCTCCTCTTGGGAAATGGTTCCCAGAATGCTTGCAGGATTACTATCCTACGAATCAGAGAGAAAGACTACAGGCAAACTTGCTAAAGCAAACCCAGAAGCAGATGCTCACTACTTCCATACAGGCGAAAAAAGATACCCTCTTGCAAGACTTAACTTTTCTGTAAGTAACGGTACCCCTAACGCCATGACTCTATTCTGCTTAATGTATCCATCACAGTTTTTAGCTAATTGTTATGACCCTATAGACTGTCTTAACAGAGGCTTAAAATTAAAAGATATTGAGAAAGAAATCAAGGCAAAGATTTCAGAGAAAGTAGATAAGTTTGAATCACCTAAAACAGGAACACCAGATGCTCGTTGGTATTATCTTGCACCCTTATTCTTAGACGGTGCAGGCTATGTTACAACATGGCTTGATAATGACGAGAACTTATCAGTATTTGACGAAGAAGATGAAAAGAGCAAGAAACAAAAAGGCTTCTTAACCCATTTAGAAACCTTAAGAAAACTTTACATTGAAAATCGTTATGGCAGAGTTATAGGACTTGGGAAAAAGCCATCCGATCTCATTGAAGTATTAACTGATATGGCTATTGCTTCACCTGCAATTTGTATTTACAGAACTTATAAGAAGTATGGTAATTCCTTTGCAAGCTTCCTGCCAAGTCAGATAGCAAAACTATTTACAAACAGAATGAATAGCCCTGAATCTACAGCTATAGTAGAGCTTGCAGCAGGCAGAAAAAATGCTGACGCTCATTGGGAAAATCTTCTTACATATTGCAAGCATGGTAATATGCAGGCTATGTTTGACGAATATGCCCACTTAATTACAAACGGGCTTGATAAAGACGAATTGCTTATTGAAAGACTTCACAGAACAATAGCTGAATCTATGAATGTCAGAACTACATCCTACGCCATAGATACACTTCCTTCATTCAAAGCAAAAGCTACTGGCAAGAAAGAAAAATCTATTTCTCTGCGAACACACTTTGCAGTAGCATTTACAAAGGGCGATGGAAAAGAAAAAGACGCTGACAGAAAGAAAACTGTCAGAAACTCATTTAATTCACCATTCAGACCTTTCGTATTAGCTTCTACCTCTATCGGTCAAGAAGGATTAGACTTCCATAACTATTGCAGAAGAATAGTACACTGGAATCTACCATCCAACCCAATAGATTTAGAGCAACGAGAAGGCAGAATCAATCGTTTTGAATGTTTAGCAATTAGACAGAACATTGCTAAAAGATACGGAAATATAACATTTGATTCTAATGTCTGGGCTGAATTGTTTGATACAGCAGCAGTACAGGAAAAAGCAAAGTCAGGCAAATCATCAGACCTCATTCCATATTGGGGACTTACAGAAACAGACGATATGCTCAAGATAGAAAGAATAGTTCCAATGTACCCATTCAGCAGAGATGGGATAGCATACGAAAGACTAATTAAGATTCTTTCACTATACAGGCTTACATTAGGTCAAGCAAGACAAGAAGAACTCTTAGAGTACATCTTCAACAACTGCGAAAATACTGACGATATGAAGAAATTGTTTATTAACTTAAGTCCCTATTATAAAGAGTAATTACGAAATAACACTAAGCAAAATCACTTTTAATGGATTATAAACGAGATTAAAATACGCAATACTGGTGTGTAAGGGAAGGTGAGAATCTTTTGAACAGATTGTTCATTATTGGTAATGGCTTTGATATAGAACATGGTCTTCCTACAAAGTTCGATCCACATTTTAAAACTATAGCGCAAACGGTAGAACAAATTGACTATTTTTGGGATATATATCAAAGTCAGCAAGTTGACATATGGTCTGATTTTGAAAACTGTTTAGCTCATCCTGATTTTAATGCATTAGAAGAAATTTTTGATGGATATTCTCCGGACTATTCTTCCGAACGTGAAAGTGATAGGGATGCTATTATTACACAGGTTGATCTTAATGGAAATTTATATGATGCACTGCGTGTGTTTGCTAAACAGGCGGAAGACGCAATTGATTCTACTCAAACCTTGACACGATATAAAAATTATTTTACAAAAAATGACTTGTTTATAAGTGTGAATTATACGCACACCATTGAAAAATTATATGAAATTAATGATGAACAAATACTCCACATACATGGTGAAGTTGGAAAGAATAATCTGATACTTGGATATCCAGATGGATGTTTTGCGCCTGAAAAGTATTACTACGATGTAAGACAAAAAGGCGTTGGTCCATATGCTGAGGTGGATATTAGAAATCATATTGAAGATATGTTGGAGAACGAACAAATTGACTATTATACATATACAGCATACAAGCAACTTATTAATAAAACGGAATCTTTTTGCAAAATTCCGCAAATAAAGGAATTGACAAATTTTTTGATTGGAAAAGATATAGGAACAATAATAGTTATCGGACACTCGTGCAAAATAGATTTTCCTTATTTTCAGTTCTTAAATAAAAAACTTCCGCATAGTAGGTGGTTTTTTAATCCATTTGATATTTCAACTGAAATAGGTATTCGGGAAATGATAGAGAATATAGAAATAAAGAATTATATAATAGAATAAACGAATATTTGAAGAATATCGCAAGAGTAATTGATTTAAATAGGAGGAATGCATTATGAGAATTCTGTTTTGTAAAATTTCAAGCATGAAATACTACAAAGGTGCATGTGAAAAAGATGTACCGCTCTATGGAGGGAAGTTTGTAGAGGAAAACGGTTATGGCCATGAAGAATTCAATTTTCTTCCTGTTGAAATAGAAGGCGAATTAGAACTTGAATGCATGGGATTTGTTGAGCCAAAGTCAAACAAAGGAAGAAGAAATTCTTTTCACATCGAAAAAATAGAAGGATGTGAGGCGATGGCTAAAGAGCCTTGCGTTAACGATGTTCTTGTTGTTTGGTGCGCCAAAAGAGACCGCGGAGATGTTACTGTTGTAGGTTGGTATAAAAATGCTACTGTTTACCGAGACCTCCAGGACTGGGTTATTATGTTTGCCAATGGTGAAGAGGAAAACCGAGGATACAACATTAGAGCAAAATCAGATAATTGTACACTTTTGCCTGAACCCGAACGCAATCGACATATATGGTCAATTCCATCAGCAAAGTATACTAAAACATTTGGTTTTGGACAGTCTATGGTATGGTACCCAAATGAACCTGAATCGAA
>CAZMHL010000141.1:0-5245 GCA_964566065.1 uncultured Eubacteriales bacterium | reverse complement strand
TCAAAACCTCTTCCGACGGCAAAGTTGAAGGTTTCTCCTTCAGAGTAACCTCCGACAACGGTTATGATGAAACCTTTACCACTGACAAAAACGGTGAGATCATCATCGAAAATCTCCGCATCGGAACCTACACCATCAGCGAAATTGCAAATGGTGCTTCCTCCAACTACATTATGCCAGCAGCTAAAACTGCAAATGTAACTGCTGATGCAACCACTGTAGTTGAAATGCACAACGTACTCCGTGAAACTCCTAAGACCGGCGACACCAGAATGCCGGGACTTTGGCTTGGAATTGCAACTATCTCCACTCTCGGTGCCGCAACCTTCTTCTATCTCTCCAGCAAGAAAAGAAGAAATGAAAGATGATGGAATCTGAGATAATCCTCTTACTCTGCCTAAATGAATAAAAAAGGAAGGCGGCAGTAAATACTGCCGCCTTTCTCAAAAAAGTATTAATTATATTTAAGGTTCGCAGATAAAATCTCTTCCGGTGAATTCAACGGTATTTCCGTTTTCATCAACTGTGGTTATAATTTCGTCAAGATGATTTTCCACGTATTCATATTCACCGTGAAGCAAGAAATCGTTGTAAAAACAAGGACTTAATTCGTTGCCGTCTTTATCAATGAAACGGTATCCTTCTTCCAAAAGTTTGCCGTTTTCATCGCATAAATAATGTCCCCAATTTTCCCCGCAACCCGGATACCATGCAATTCCTATATATGTTCCATCGTCAAAAAAATGAAAATAAATAAGATTATATACAGCCAGAATATTTTTGTTTGTATCCATCAGAGTGGAAAAATTTTCCCATCCATCCATTCGATCGACGTTATTTGTGGATAAAAGAAATCTGTTCTCAAAAGGAATATTGATATAATAAGAGAAAACTGGTTCAAAAATTACGTTGCCGTCTTTATCATTAAGACCGTAATGGGCTTCGCGGTCTGAATAGCTGTATCTTGTTATTATATATTCGGGATGGTTCTCAACGGGTTCGACGATTCCGGATTCAATATATTTAACAAGCTCAAATTTTCCATCAAGGAAACTATATATATAACGGTTTCCCTGATAACATCCCTCGATTCCGGGATAGATATAAGGCGCGACTTCAAAAATTTCATTGCCTTCCCAGAAGCGCAGGTCATAGAACGGCTGCTCTATAAGCAGGTTCCCTTCACTGTCGATAATCCAATATTCCGTTGCGGGAACTTCAGTTGTGGTATTGAAAACACCGTCCTTGCCGTAAACAATATCAAGGCGCATCTCGCCGGTTTCAATGGCTTTTTGATAAACCTCAATACCATCTGCCATACCGAGATAGGTTACGGTTGGTTGATTTTTGTCAGCAGGTTCGTTTTTTTCGAAACTTGAACTACTTTTAGAATGCTCTCTAGAAATTTTTTCAGAGGATTCGTCCACACAGCTGACAAGCATGATAATACAAATAAGCATCAAAAACAGTAGTGTAAAAAATTTTTTCATGTGAACTATATCCTTTACGTTTCGTTTTTAATCTATTTCAGATGGTGTATAGATTATTTTTAAATCAAATGAATTTTCTATGTTTTTGGCTGCAGTTCCAGCTCTTCCGCAAACACTGCAATAGTTTGTTCCAGTTGAATATGTATGGTAACCAAAATATGTTTTGCAATTACAGTTAGAATTTGAACACTCCTTCCAGTGCACATTACTATTATGACTGTAAGTGTTTTTTAAAGTGTGTTGAGCATCAATAGTAAATACAATCTTGGTATAAAGATTTGCTACTTCCGAGAAAGTAAGATTAACATGTCTGATTTTACAACCACCAGGCCAATTAGCCTCATAAACGCTAATTCCTGTTTCTGAAACAGAAGACAATATAAAAGAGTGATTTGTTCCAGTGCCGGACAAAGTAACTCTAACATGTGTACCAGAAGGAATATTCCAAAATACGGTTCGAGCAAGTGCCGTTGTATTAATTTTATGTGATTGTGAATTTTGCGTCGAATATGTACCCCAAATATGTTTATATACTCTATGTCCAAACGCAAAACATTGCCAAGTACCGTTTTCTTTTTGACAACTGTTACAAGTATTTTTTTGGGCAAGTTCAAGACAATAACTGTCCTCCGCATGGCACGGACAAGCTGACGTTATGCTTGAATTAAAAAAATTACCATGTGAATAATCCCCATATGGAATCTCAACGCCGTGAATATAAACAGTTGATGCTGTTGTTGATTTTGTTGATATTTCATTGATAAAGGAATATTCATTAATTAGTGAAGGTGAAGAAATTCTTGTTTTTAAGTTTACTTTATAAATTTCTCCAATATCATTACTCCACTCCACAACAAAGTTTGAATAGGGATAAAAGAAATAAATATAATCATCTTGTACAATACAATCTGTTGTTTTAGAGTTTATGTGATAACGATAAATAGCATTATCCATCAAATAGAAAATCAGAGCATCATTTACATAAAGCTGATCAATATCTTTAATTGTTGTTAAAATCGTTTGAGGGTTTTGTCCTGTAACCGTTATTTTTACAATACTTTTTCCATCAACAACGCAATAGAGGTTATCACCATAAAGATAATGTTCGGTTACGTTTTGAGAATAAATAAGCCTAATTTCTTCTGTGTCAACATTTCTGGAGTAAAGATACCCGGTTTCCTCATCCGAGTAAAAGTATGTTGACCAGTTATAGGTGTCATCATTTACAATGAATTCTCTTTCTTCTGAGAAATATTCGGTATAGCTATCTGCCGCAAAAGAAACACTTGAAACAGAAAAGATCATAGTTAAAGTTAAAATGAAAACAACAATTCTTTTCATCATTATAATCCCTTTCTTAATTATAGACTATTTAATTTTTAAAGCAAACAGCCCATTGGAATCGACCTCCTAAATTTTATTTACAGAAAAGAATTACCCGTTTGATTACATAAATAAATTAATGAGAAAAACGCAACAAAATGCGTGTTCTCTATAACAATAATATAAAAATAAAATATTTGATAAAAGGAGTTTTGCAACACTTACAGATAATTTGCAAAATTTACAGCTAAATTAATAATAAGTCCAATCAAGTGCTTGACCACAACGATCACAAAAGCATTGATATTCTCTTTCGAGAGTTATTCGACAACGTGGGCATATTGGATAACTATACTTGTTTTGCAATATAAAACATTCCGTTACAAAAAGCGGTAAACGATAGGATAGTTCTTTTTCACAATCAAACTCTTTATTTTTATGCCGCATTTTCGCATTCCTTTTCAAAAGCTTCTCGTAAACCATTAAGGAAGGAAACAGGATCATTGCAACAATAAATAAGAAATAGTGCTAAGGTAAGTGCAGAACAACAAGATTTTCCGTGGTCAAGATCCACATACGAACGCTCGTCCATAATCAACAACGAAGCCATTTGTGATTGGGTGTATTTCATATCATCCCTTATACGAATAATATTCGTATAAAAATACTTTTTAAGAATATTGGCATATGTTTTTCTCATAACGTCACCACTTTCGTTAGAATTCAACAAAATTCTAAAGACAAGTGATAATTTTCAACATGAGGCATACCTCAGGAAATTATTGGCTAATACATTTACTTGTAACGTATAACAAAATGTATTTGAGTAATCAATATCGTTTTCTATTAATGATAATATGAAAATATATTTGTAATAACAATATTATTTTTACAATTTACATTTTATTTGCAAAACTTACAGATAAAAAATTTAAATATTTATAAGTATAAAAGAAAGGAGCCCCCATTTTGCCCAACAAATACGAACTCATAACAACCCTGTATAGGGAAACTCTGAACGAAGTTTCAAATCCAGCGGAGTGGCAAAAGTTTCTGCGCACCGCAGGATATAACTTTCGTTTAGACTTCGATGACCAGGTTCTTCTCTATGCACAAAAGCCGGAATCTACCGCCGTGCTGGAAATTGAAAAATGGAATAATGCTTTCGGCCGGTGGGTTAATAAAGGATCCACCGGCATTGCTTTTTTTGACAAAGAAAAACCCGGTAGCAGAAGACTTCGGTATTTCTTCGATATTTCCGATACCCACGAAGCAAGATTCGCAAGACCGGTTCCCACATGGAAAGTTCTTCCGGATTTTGAAGAAAGCATAATAGAAACTTTGGAAAATGCTTTCGGTGAACTTAAGGATAAAAGCGAGTTTGGATATGCTCTTCTCTCTGCTGCAAAGAATGTTGTTGAAGATAATATGTCCGATTATCTTGAAAGATTGGAATACTACAAAGAAAACAGTTTTCTGGAAGATTTGGACGAACTGAATCTTAAAGTCACATTCAGGGAAGCTCTTCAAAACAGTATCGGATATATGCTTCTCGCAAGGTGCGGAGTGGATACGGAAAGATATTTCACCGATGACGATTTCAGATGCGTAAAAAATTTCAGCACAGTTCAAACGCTGAACGTTCTCGGTACTGCCACCGGAGATATCTCGCACATGTGTCTGGATTCTATATCAAAAACAGTCCTCAATCTGCAAAGACTGGCTGAAAAAGAAAATCGCACATTTGCTCTTAACCGAACAAATGAATATCCTATGGTTGACACCAAAAGAAATGAAAGGAGAAATGAAAATGGAAATCACATACAGAACCGAGGAAGACTACAGAATACCGAACCTTCTTCCGACTCAGGAGCCGAATTATCACCTTGGGAAATACGCATCACTCCGCCACAGTTTTCTCAAGAACCACAGAAAAGTGGACTTCATCAACCTCCTGACCACAGGGAAACTGAACAGCCATCTGGCGGAGATTCAGAGAACAGCAGAAAAGAGAGTGGCCGAGATCACGAAACAGATGAAGAAGGATCTGGGAGTGACCGAAGAACTGAAAGAGAAAGACCAGATGAAATGGGTGGGGCTTATGAACAACATCAAAGCCTCGGCGGAAGAGATAGTGATGACGGAACTGATTCAGAGCTGACAGAAGAACTACCGTCATTCTTAAACGAAGAACAGATCATGGCCATTATCAAAAACAAAGATGATGACCTCAAGTACAAGAAATCGCAGATTGAACTGTTCTTTAACACAAACCATGATTTTAACGAAAGATGCGAATACATCAAATCCGCATATCCGATTAGGTACACCGAAATTATCCACGAAGGAGAGCGTATCGGATATGTGGCACAGGAAAACGGACTTCTTATGTGGGAGGGTGCATACCTTTCCCGCACTAAGGAGTCCGTTTT